>NZ_CBFHHE010000002.1:84843-135965 GCF_965655635.1 Nereida sp. | reverse complement strand
CAATGGCCGTGAATGAAGAAAACGCGGCTGGTGGACAGGTGGTCACAGCCCCCACCAATGGGGCCGCCGGCGTGGTGCCGGCAACAATACGCTACTACCTCGATCACGTGCCTGGCGCATCTGTCAGCCGCGTGCCGGAATTTTTGCTGACCGCTGCGGCGATTGGCGGTTTGGTGAAATTCAACGCGTCAATCTCAGGCGCAGAAGCTGGTTGTCAGGCCGAAGTAGGTAGCGCCGCCGCAATGGCCGCCGCTGGCCTGACGGCTGTTTTGGGTGGCACGACTGAGCAAATCGAAAACGCTGCAGAAATCGCACTTGAGCACCACTTAGGCATGACATGTGATCCGGTGCGCGGCTTGGTTCAGGTGCCCTGCATTGAGCGTAATGGGCTTGGCGCGATCAAGGCCGTATCTGCGGCATCGCTATCGATGCGCGGCGACGGCACACATCTTGTCCCGCTTGACGCGGCGATCGAGACCATGCGCCAAACCGGTGCGGATATGTCGGAGAAATATAAAGAAACGTCTCTGGGCGGTCTGGCCGTCAATATTCCGAACTGCTGACCACAGCACCTACCAGCTGGGTGCGGCACGCAATGCATCCGCCAGCACGTAGATCAACGTGCGGGGTAAAATAAGCAACATTTTGGGATCATATGTTTCGATTGTTACGGCGCCGCCCAAAGCCTCGTTCGAGGTGCCGATTGCGCTGTCGGGACTAAAACGAATGCCATCCAGCGCCCACTTCAGCCCAGTCGAGCTTGCCCGTGCGGGGCCCATCGGAAACAGTGAAACCCGCGTTTGCGCAGTCACATCCCTAAAATCAAGGCGCGCCGGCGCAAGACAAGCCGTATCGACCTCACCCACCACGATGCAGCGGGATTTGGGCGCTTTGACAAGGCCGCTAAGCACAGCAAGGCCGTGATCCATGCGCGCGCCGGTAAACCCGATGGCATAGATAAGCGGCGCATCGATATTGCGTAACGCTTTGTCAAAATCCGTTGTGTCTTGTTCGGGCACTGCAATGACCCGATCCGCGAGTTTGTCATGGGCGGTTCCGCTGATACTGTCCAAATCGCCGATCACAAAATCAGGTGTCACGCGATTGGCCAGGGCTGCATCCGCCCCGCCATCCACAGCCACAACGCAACCGCACCTAGACGCCAAAGACCAATCATCACGATGAGTCGGACCACCACCAACAAGTAAAACCGGTGCGTTTTGTGAAACAATTGCTTTGGACATTTAACATTACTGCCTAAGTTGGAAACAAATCACAATTCTGCCTTGAAATAACACCGCCATCAACGCGGCATTGTTCCAATTTGACACATGTATCAAGTTAAACCGTTCCCCGCTGGATTACAAAGAAAGCGAGTACGCAATGGTAGGGCCAAATAAAATTCTAACAGTCTCATATGGGACGTTTTCACGCACTCTTGAGGGGTTTGACGATTCCTTCAATGCGATGAAAGCGATTGCGGAGTATTTCCGCGACCTTGCGGCTGATGACCGGTACTTTGGCGCAGAACCACCCGTACCAGACGCAGAGATGTTGGCCCGTGTCGCAGAGCGTGAAATTGAGCGGCGCGTGATTGGTCGCATTGAAGGCAATGACGTCGAACTTAGCGCCAGACCGAGCAGCCCTGCCCCCACACCCGCCGCACAGCCCGACGTTAGCGGCCCGCAAAACGCGACGATGGTGCCAAATATGGCTTCAGCAAGCGCCCAATCACAGCCTGATAGTGGCGTTGCAAGTGCTGCCGAAAAGCTCAAGCGCATCAGGTCAGCGGTCCAATCATCTGCAGCAACTAAAAGCGAGGCCACACGCGGCGCAGCACCAACCACTGCTGCGATTGCACCCAACCCCAGTGAATTTATCGAAGACCAGCACGCCGATGCAGAACGCGGTATAGACACTGCCTTTGCGGATTTGCATAACAGCGATGACGCCCCAACAGCGACTAACGCCGCCCCCTTCACACCAGTTGAAGCACCAAATGACAACGAAACAGACTTAGCTACGGACGATTTCGATATCGATAGCTTCATCTCGACTGTCGAAAACGATGAGGCCAACGACACAGTTGCGCACGCCCCCAAAGTTGATGCAGCAACAAGTCCCGTTGCACGGGTCATCAAAGTCAAAAAAGCAGATCTTGAGCGCGCATTGGACAGCGGTGAGTTGGAAGAACTGTTCGACGATGAAAGCGATGAACAGGAAGAAAACGAAGTCCAACAAGGCAATAAAGTTGAAGCCGCAAGCCCAGCAGATGACAGCGCTGAGGACGATGATGATCTAATGGATGACCCTCTCGATGCAGAAGACGAAACGGACGTGGAGGCAACAGAGACCGCGACAGATCACCCACAAATTATGCTCACAACACCCTCGTCCCTAAGCCCCGAGGATGAAGCGGATTTACAAGCAGAACTCGCGGCGGCGCTTGCTGCCGAGGAGGAAGCACAAAACGTGGCAGAAGCGCCCACACCAGAATTCATACCAGAACCTGAGACGGAGACGGAAGCGCGCGCAGTTGACCAACGCGCGCCTGAACCTACAGTTGAAACGCGTGACGAAGCCGCCACTACCAAAGAAGATGACGCAGCAGACGCTCTTGCAGCAATGCTTGCCAAAGCTGAGGTCGATGCCCGCAAAGAAGCAGCGGCCCAAACCCGCAAAGGCGCGCCAATTGATATGGAGCGTTTAATGCAGCAAGCGGACCGCGAGTTGACCACCGCCGAAACAGGCCGCAAGCAAAATGCTATTGCGCACCTGAAAGTAGCGGTCGCATTGAAAGCAGCAGACCTCGCCGCGGGCTTTGGCAATCGCAACGCCGATCAGACGGATGAGTACCGTGCAGATTTAGCCGACGCCGTGCGCCCAGCGCCCGCAGCCCCGCTTAAGTTGGTGGCCGAGCAACGTGTAGACATCCCGCAAGCACCGGAACCTGAGATGCAAGATGAGGATACGACACTCCCTGTGCGTCCTATCCGTCCGCGCCGTGTTGTTCGCGGATCAAAACCGGTTGCACAGCAAACCTCCGCTGCCGATCCACAGACGGCCGCGCCCAAGGCACCAATAAGCGCAGCGACTACAATTCCGGCATTTCAGACCGAAAGCTTTTCAGAATTCGCCGCCCAAATGGGCGCACATGAACTTCCCGATCTACTTGAGGCCGCGGCAGTTTATCTCGCTGTGGTCGAAGGGCAGCCAACGTTCTCGCGCCCACAAGTCATGTCAAAAGCAAGCAGCGTAAGTGACGACGGATTTAGCCGCGAGGACGAGTTACGCTCGTTCGGACAGCTGTTGCGTCAAGGTAAATTCCAAAAACAAAAACCAGGGCAGTTCGTGGTGCAAGAAACCAGCCGATTTAATCCCAACCAAGATTTCGCCCCCTTGCGGCGCGGGGCTTAATACCACCATTTTGTTAAAAGACTTGGTGAGCAGAAACAAAAAAGCGGCCTTAGATCTGGGCCGCTTTTTTTCGATTAGTGTTGTTCATCTTCCGGTGGTGCATTCGGATCAGCTTGCCCAACCCCTTTGAAAACCGCCTTCAGCGGGAAAGCCCATAAAACACCAAGTAAGACAAATACGCCCAACTCGATTAAAATAGAGGGCCGTCCCATCACGTCACGGAGCAAATCAATAAGTGTCACCGCCATAACAATGTAAATCGGCACCCCAAAAATCAGGATGAACAGTGACCAACGTCTCTTTGCTTTGTGGCTTAGCGCCATTGGTGGCCTCCGGAGTGTTAACGTTCGTGCTATTTAGTCTGCAAATGGATCCGTCACGAGAATGGTGTCTTCGCGCTCTGGTGAAGTTGAAACTAGGGCGACGGGGCAGTTGATCAACTCTTCGATCCGGCGGACATATTTGATGGCCGCAGCAGGCAAATCGGCCCATGATTTTGCACCAGCAGTGCTATCTTGCCAGCCTTCAATTTCCTCATAAATCGGTGTTACGCGTGCTTGTTGGTCTGCCGCCGTTGGCAGGTAGTCAAGACGCTCGCCATCCAGATCATAGCCAACGCAAATTTTGAGCGTGTCAAAACCGTCGAGAACATCAAGCTTGGTAAGCGCGATGCCAGAAACGCCAGACGTGGCGCAGGTCTGACGTACGATGGTCGCGTCAAACCAACCACAACGACGCTTGCGCCCTGTTGTCGTGCCAAACTCATGACCGCGCTCACCAAGACGTTGACCGTCTGCATCTTCCAGCTCGGTCGGGAACGGCCCTTCGCCCACACGGGTGGTGTAGGCTTTGACTATGCCCAAAACGAAATCAATCGCCGTTGGCCCAAGACCTGTACCCGTCGCAGCCTGCCCTGCGATTACGTTAGAGGATGTCACGAAGGGGTATGTGCCGAAATCGATATCGAGCAATGCGCCTTGGGCGCCTTCGAACAAAATCCGCTGACCGGCTTTGCTACGCTCGTTCAAAACTTTCCAAACCGGTGCTGCGTAGGGCAGCAGCTGTGGCGCAATGGCGCGCAGCTCGTTCAAAAGCGCTTCGCGGTCAACGGGCTCAATTCCCAAACCTTTGCGCAGCGGGTTGTGATGCTGCAACGCACGATCAACCCGCGCAACAAGTGTTGCATCATCAGCAAGGTCGGCTACGCGGACAGAACGACGTCCAACTTTGTCTTCATATGCAGGCCCGATACCGCGACCTGTTGTACCAATCTTGGTGCCAGCGCATGCAGCTTCTTCACGGGCACGATCCAGTTCGCCGTGTATTGGCAAAATCAGTGGTGTGTTTTCAGCGACCATCAATGTCTCGGGCGTGATTTCAACGCCTTGGGCACGGACCGTTTCGATCTCTTTCATCAAGTGCCATGGGTCCAGCACAACGCCATTCCCAATAACGGAGAGCTTGCCGCCACGCACCACACCGGATGGCAGCGCATGCAATTTGTAGACGTTGCTATCAATAACCAGCGTGTGGCCCGCGTTGTGCCCCCCTTGGAAACGGGCAATGACATCTGCGCGCTCTGAGAGCCAATCAACGATCTTGCCTTTACCTTCGTCACCCCACTGGGCGCCAACCACCACTACATTTGCCATTGCGCTCTGCCTTCATGCCTAGAGATCAAACCGTGGTCCCTATAAGACAGAGGCACGGCAGGGGAAAGGGTGAAAGGCGCGCTCAAACCTCAAAGCTGATAGAGTTACCCAGGTAGCAGCGTCAAATGAATGATAAATCCCCTACATTCGGACCTTGCGACATTGGGCCGTTCCCACTACATACCGGCCAACCTTTGATAAACGAGCGCCCCCATGGAAAACGTACTGCTGATTGTTTTGTTGTTGCTAGCTTTGGCTTTGATCGGCGTTGTGCTGCTTCAACGGTCTGAAGGTGGCGGCCTTGGCATGGGCAGTGGTGGCGGCGGTGGCGGTGTTATGACCGGCCGCTCGGCTGCATCGGCCTTGTCAAAAGTGACATGGATTTTGGGCGTCGCTTTCATGACGGTCGCTTTGTTGATGACTGTTTTGACATCCCTTGATGGCAACGGCAGCTCTGTTGTGGATCAATTGGCACCTCCTTCTGCGGAAACAGCACCTGTGGCCCCAGCGGGCGCGGACTTGCTGCCACCATCTGCGGATGAGCCAGCAACACCGCGTGCTGACTAAACAACCCAACACGACACAAGTTAGTCTAAATACCTGATCTAAAAGCGGCTTTCTTATACTATCTATAGTATATGGCGACATTAATTCCGCCCTATATTGCGTTTGACTGGTTGCGCACCTCGTCCGAATCCTGATAGGATTAAACCCCGTGATACAGCGCATCTGAGGTGCTGTTTTGCACCGAGCATGCAACAAAACACGGGGATATCTCACACCATGGCACGGTTTATTTTTATTACAGGTGGTGTTGTTTCCTCGCTTGGCAAAGGCCTTGCTTCTGCTGCTTTGGGCGCTCTTTTGCAGTCGCGGGGTTTTACTGTCCGCCTGCGTAAACTGGACCCATATCTCAATGTCGATCCGGGCACGATGTCACCCTTTGAGCACGGAGAGGTGTTTGTAACGGACGACGGCGCAGAGACCGATTTGGACCTTGGCCACTATGAGCGCTTTACCGGCGTTGCGGCGCGCAACAGTGATTCCGTTTCATCTGGTCGGATTTACTCAACCGTTCTCGAGAAAGAACGGCGCGGCGATTATTTGGGCAAAACGATCCAAGTAATCCCCCACGTAACCAACCAGATCAAAGAGTTCATCGACATTGGTGATGATGAAGTTGATTTTATGCTGTGCGAAATCGGCGGCACTGTTGGGGACATCGAAGGCCTGCCTTTCTTTGAAGCCATCCGCCAATTCGCCAACGATAAGCCGCGCGGTGACTGTATCTTTATGCACCTGACGTTGCTGCCGTTCATCAAAGCCTCGGGCGAGTTGAAAACAAAGCCGACCCAACACTCGGTCAAGGAACTCCGCTCAATCGGGTTGGCACCGGATATTCTGGTTTGCCGTTCAGAGGGTCCAATCCCGGAAAAAGAGCGTGAAAAGCTTGCTCTATTCTGCAACGTGCGCTCCGAGAGCGTGATTGCGGCGCAAGACCTTAAATCCATCTACGAAGCCCCACTTGCCTATCACCGTGAAGGCATGGACCAAGCAGTATTGGATGCCTTTGGCATTACACCTGCCCCTCAGCCCAACCTAAAGCGTTGGGAAGATGTGGCCGACCGCGTTTACAACCCCGAGGGCGAAGTCAAAGTTGCGATTGTTGGCAAATACACCCAGCTAGAAGATGCTTATAAATCAATCAACGAAGCTCTAACCCACGGTGGCATGGCCAACCGTGTGAAGGTCAAAATTGAATGGGTCGACGCAGAACTTTTCGACCGTGAAGACCCTGCTCCGCACCTCGAAGGGTTCCACGCGATTTTGGTTCCGGGCGGCTTTGGCGAGCGCGGCACCGAAGGTAAAATCAAAGCGGCAGAATTCGCTCGTACCCGTAAAGTGCCCTACCTCGGAATTTGCCTTGGCATGCAAATGGCTGTCATTGAGGCCGCACGAAATGTGGCTGGGCTTGCGGATGCCGGTTCCGAAGAGTTCGACCATGAGGCAGGCAAAAAGCGGTTTGAACCGGTTGTCTACCACCTCAAAGAATGGGTGCAGGGCAACGCAAAAGTTCAGCGTAAGGCAGATGATGATAAAGGCGGAACCATGCGCTTGGGGTCATATGACGCAACGCTGGTCGAAGGATCTAAAGTTGCCGAAGTGTACGGCACGACATCCATCGAAGAGCGCCACCGCCACCGGTATGAAGTTGATACGAAGTACCGCAAGCAGCTTGAAGAATGTGGCTTGTTGTTCTCGGGCATGTCCCCCGACGGCACGCTGCCCGAAATCGTTGAGTGGCGTGACCACCCCTGGTTCATCGGCGTACAGTTCCATCCGGAGCTGAAATCCAAGCCTTTCGCGCCGCACCCTCTGTTTGAGGGGTTCGTGAAAGCAGCGAAAGAGGCCTCCCGCCTTGTCTAAACCCGCCTTAGTTGGTTGAATTATTTAACACGCGCCCCGCACCCGCAGGGCGCGTTTTCTTGCAACACTTACCAAGACATGATTCGCCTTTGTTATTTTTTCCTTTGGAAACCGTCACCTCTGGGCCATTGCTAACGTAATGATCGCGAAAAATCGCGGCGCAAGGAGCAGATATGATAGGTGGAATTCTTGGGGTGGTCTCACGACCTGCTCGGCTCGAACCCGTTTTACCAGCACTCGACGACCACGTAACCCTTGCAGCACTGCTGGTGCGGCTTGCGCGCAGTGATGGCCCTCTCAACTTGGCAGAGATAACCACGATTGATGAGGTTCTGAAACGCCGCCTAGGTCTCAACGGTATTGCCGCTGCGCAATTGCGTGCATCCGGTGAAACGATTGAGCGCGAATATCCCCACACCGAAGCTCTGGGGCGCTTGCTAGCCCATGAGACGCCCGCCCACGAGCGCGACGCGCTGATAGATGACTTGCTTCTTGTGGTCAATTGCGACGGCCCAAAACAAGCCCCGAACACAACTTGATGGAGCGGATCGAAGCCCTCTTGCCCGCACCTGCGAAAACCATTCAAATGTACGGGACGATCAGCTAGGTCGTCCCTGCACGGTGGACCCAATGCTTACTCTCGACTTCACGACCTACGACGTATTCACGCAGCGCCCGTTCAGTGGCAACCCATTGGCCATTGTTGAGGGTGCAGACGATCTGAGCACAGCGCAGATGCAAACAATTGCTCGTGAATTCAACTTGTCAGAAACCATCTTTGTGCAAACGCCAGACGATACTGCGAACACGGCTAAGGTCCGGATCTTTTTCCCAACCGCCGAAATCCCTTTTGCAGGTCATCCCACCATTGGCTGTGCGCTGCATCTGGCCCAAAAGCGTGGGTTGGATCATGTGGTGCTTGAGGAAGTTGCCGGGCTTGTACCCGTCACAGTTACCAACGCCACAGCACAATTTACCGCGCCAGTTGTGCCTTTTGACTGCAATATTGCAGTCGATACTCAATTAGCGGCCTCCGCTTTGGGCCTGACCACCACGCAAATTGGCCCGCACACAGCGGGCGTGCACGAAGGCGGGCCGCGTTTTCTCTATATTCCCGTGGTGAATGAGGCCGCGTTGCAACAAGCCCGCCCACTCGAGCCCGCATGGGATCAACTGATACAAGCCTGTCAGGTGGACAATGCGTATCTCTATACACCAAGTTCCAATGCGCGAATGTTTTCCCCCACCGCCGGTATTCCCGAAGATCCTGCAACAGGCAGCGCAAGCGCAATTCTGGCTAGTCAGCTTTTGCAAAACGGCGCGCTGAACAAAGACGGCACAACCAAACTGCAATTGACCCAAGGCATTTCCATGGGACGGCCAAGCGAGATCCAATTTGAAGCAGATTTAGCCAACGGCGTACTGACTGCGGTGCGCATCGCAGGCAGCGCCGTGCCAATCTCAAAAGGGCAAATTACCGTTCCTTCCGCCTAATCAGCCCACCTATTTATCCCCCCCCACAAATCGGAGAAATACATGCCCAAAGGATACTGGATTGCACACGGAGATGTCTCAGACCCTGAAGGTTATGAAGCCTACAAGGCCGCAAACGCAGCCCCATTTGCAGAATTTGGCGCGCGTTTCGTCGTGCGAGGCGGCAAGCAAACCCTTGAAGAAGGGACTGCGCGCTCACGCACCGTCGTCATTGAATTCCCAAGTATTGAGGCTGCCTACGCTTGCTACAACAGCGCGGAATATCAAGCCGCCAAAGCCCTGCGAGAGCCAATCGCATTGACCGATATGGTTATCGTCGAAGGGTATGACGGCTAGACGCCGCGCAGTTCGGCACGCCACTTGAAAGCCCTTTTTAAAAGCATAAATACTGAATATGTTTGCACAACTTCTAAACCGCCTCACAGCCGATAAACCCTCCCAGCTTGCGGATACGGACGCGCGGCTTGCCCTGACGGGATTGCTGGTCCGGCTTGCCAAATCTGATGGGGATTACGCGCTTGCAGAACAACAGCGCATCGTTTCGATCATTCAGGCCCGCTACGGGCTGTCTGGCAGCGATGCTCAAAGCCTAAAACTGCAGGCCGAGGAGTTGGAAAAAGAAGCGCCCGACACAGTGCGCTTTACCCGCGCTATCAAAGATGCAGTCGCCTATGAGGACCGCATCGCAGTCGTCGAAGCGCTGTGGACCGTTGCATTGGCGGATGGTGAGCGTGACGACGAAGAAGATGCGCTTTTGCGCATGGTCGTGTCGTTCCTTGGTGTCTCAGATATCGACAGCAATCTGGCGCGCCAAAGGGTCAGCACCTAGGAAAGCCAAAAATAGCCGCAGCGGCGCCAAGTTCCGCTGGGTCAAGTTTGGCGCATACCATTGCAATTTCTGTAGAATCGAAGTGTATTAAAGCGCTAACATTTGCAGGGATAGCTGTGACCACCGACACTGTCATCGAATTGAAGGATTTGCACAAATCCTACGGAGAGCTTGAGGTTCTCAAAGGGGTCGGTATCCGCGCGGAACGTGGGGATGTTGTCTCGCTCATCGGCTCATCTGGTTCCGGCAAGTCCACGCTTTTGCGCTGTGCGAACCTGCTCGAAGACAGCCAGCAGGGCGATGTGATTTTCGAAGGCGATCCAGTCAATTGGCGCGGCACAGCCCAAGCCCGCCGTCCCTCTGATGCAGCTCAGGTTCGCCATATCCGCACTAACCTGTGCATGGTATTCCAACAGTTTAATCTGTGGGCCCATATGACAATTCTTGAAAATGTCATGGAAGCGCCTGTTACTGTTTTGGGGCGAGCCAAGTCAGAAGTTGAAGCCTCTGCGCGCAAATATCTCGAAAAAGTGGGCATTGGGGACAAATGCGATGTGTATCCCGCACAGCTTTCGGGTGGCCAGCAACAGCGTGCTGCCATCGCGCGTGCCCTTTGCATGGAGCCAAAGGCCCTGCTGTTTGACGAGCCGACGTCCGCCCTTGACCCAGAGCTTGAGCAAGAAGTGATCCGCGTGATCAAAGACCTTGCCGCTGAGGGGCGCACGATGCTGATCGTCACCCATGACATGAACCTTGCCCGCGATGTATCTGATCACGTTGTGTTTTTGCACCAAGGGCTGATCGAAGAAGAAGGCGCACCTGACGAGTTGTTTGGCGCGCCAAAATCCGAGCGTTTGCAGCAATTTCTTTCTGCTGGCAGCGCATAACAACACCAGTACTGACTTAATGAGACAAGGGAGAAACCTCATGAAGACACTAATTACAGCAACCGCTTTGCTTGCAATCACCGCAGGTGCAGCACTGGCAGGTAGCCACTCTGTGGTTCGTTTGGGAACCGAGGGCGCCTACCCTCCCTACAACTTCCTCAATGACGCAGGCGAAGTTGATGGCTTTGAGCGTGAAGTAGGCGATGAGCTGTGCGCACGCGCTGAGCTGACATGCGAGTGGGTCACAAACGAGTGGGACAGCATTATCCCGAACCTCGTGTCTGGCAACTACGACGCAATCATCGCAGGCATGTCCATCACAGCCGAGCGTGACGAAGTTATCGATTTCACAACACCTTACACACAGCCCGATCCCTCTTCATTCGTAGCAGCATCTGCTGACGTTGATCTGGCAGGTGGCGTAATCGCTGCGCAAACTGGTACAATCCAAGCGGGCTACGTTGCCTCAATGGGCGCGACACTTCTCGAGTTCGCAACACCAGAAGAAACAGTTGCAGCCGTGAAATCAGGCGAAGCAGATGCCGTCCTTGCAGACCGTGCATTCCTTGAGCCAATCGCAGCTGAAGATGCAGACCTGCAAATGGTTGGTGATGACGTATTGCTTGGCGGCGGCATCGGCATGGGTATCCGTGAAAGCGATACAGAGCTGAAAGAGAAGTTCTCCGCGGCAATCGAAAGCATGAAGGCGGACGGTTCACTGAACGTACTGATCGCAAAGTGGCTGCCTGAATCCGCTCCTTTCTAAGCGGTCAAAACATCCCGAAGGGGCGCTTGGCACACAAGCGCCCCTTTTGATATGTGGTGACCACCCCAAACCGCCAACATTTCGGCCATAACCCACAGAGGCTCGCCATCTTTGAATTTTGCTCAGACCCCAGCCTGTTGGCTGACTGGCGCTGGATGGCGTGTTACCTGACCACCGGCAAGCACATGTCGCTTTACTGGTCCGTGGGCACGGTTCTTTTGCTACTGGCAATTACGGCACCCGCTGCTTTGATGTTTGGTTTTGGCGGTGCGGCAGCCGCGCGATCATCTTTTACGCCACTGAGATGGTTTGGCAAAACATACATGGCGCTGGTGCGCGGCGTGCCTGACATTGCGTTTTTCCTCTTTTTTGTGATCGCACTGGACCAAGGGTTTGAATGGGCTCGCCACCAAGTCCTGTGCCCCGATTGGACAGACGCAATCCGCCAAGGCAACGATTTTGTCGTCTGCGCCGAGGCCAAACTGCCACAAGGCAACGCACCGCAGTGGGTCCATGAGGTCTACGGCTTTTTTGTTGCAGTGCTGACGTTTGCCATTGTTTTCGGGGCCTTCGCGGGCAACGTTTTGTTCGGCGCGATGCGTGCAGTACCGGCCGCGCAACTCGAAACGGCTGCGGCATACGGCATGAGCAAGCGCCAAACCTTCTGGCGCATCTTGGTGCCGCAAATGTGGGTGTTTGCCCTGCCCGGCCTATCAAACCTCTGGATGGTACTGATCAAAGCGACGCCACTTTTGTTTTTGCTGGGCGTTGAGGACATTGTCTATTGGGCGCGCGAACTAGGCGGTACGAAAAACCCGCGCTTCACAGATTACCCCCACGGCGATTGGCGGATGTGGTATTTCTTAGCGCTGCTCGTCTTTTATTTGGCCTTCACCAAAGTCTCTGAAGTGGTCCTTGACCGCGTCATGGCGCGCTTGACCCATGGACAGGCCACAGCCGCTGGTGAAGCCCAAAGAAAGGCCGCGTGATGAGTTGCACCCAAACTATCCTTGATTACGGTCTGCGCGCCATTGGGTACGGCGAGCGGCTTTTGCCACGTAGTGATTTTACGTTGTGCCAACAGTTTACGCTGATCGGTTCAGGCATGATCTGGAACATCTATTTTGGCTTGTTCGCCCTGATGTTTGGCTTTTGTTTCGCGGTCGCTCTTGCCATGGGAAAAGACAGCCCAAGGGCGCTTTTGCGCAAACCCTCCGAATGGTTCATTTTCGTATTTCGCGGATCACCGCTCTTTATTCAGTTCTTTTTCGGATACTTCGTCTTTTTGTCGCTCAAACCGATCCATCCGATGTTTGAAAGCCTTTCGGCAGCGTGGCTTGGTGCGTTGATCGTGCTCTTTTGCAATACCTCTGCCTACTCAGCCGAGATATTTTACGGAGCACTGAAATCAATCCCCAAAGGCGATACAGAGGCCGCAGACGCGTATGGGATGAGCGGCTGGCCACGGTTCAAGCGGATCGTTTTCCCCACCATGTTGCGCCTTGCGTGGCCTGCGTACACCAACGAAGCGATCTTTCTGTTTCACTCAACTACATTGATTTTCTTCACCGGATTTCCTGCGCGCCAACAACGCGGAGACGCGCTGTATTACGCCAGCTACTTTGCCGACAAAACGTTCAACCCGTTTGTACCCTACCCGATCTTGGCAATGTATTTCATTCTTGTGACCCTGTTGATTATTGGCGTCTTTGGCATTGCCAACAAACGACTTAATCGCCACCTTCCGTCACAGGCGCGCCCCAAACTTCGGTTGCGTCCACAGATCATCCGCTAAGCACGGATCATCGCCCTATTTTCGCTGTCAAAGGACACCACGCGATGCACATCGGTATTTTGCAATGCGGTCACACCCCTGACTTGGTCAACGCAAACCATGGCGACTTTGACGCCCTGTTCACACGTATGTTTGATGGTGAGGGGTTCAGCTTCACGACTTTCAATGTTGTCGATGATGAGTGGCCCGAGGATCATTTAACTGCGGATGGTTGGCTGGTCACAGGGTCCAAACATGGCGCCTATGAGGATCATTCTTTTATCCCACCGCTCAAAGAATTCATCCGCGCAGTAGATCAAAGCGATCGCCCCATGGTGGGGATCTGTTTTGGGCACCAGATCATCGCGCAGGCCTTGGGCGGTAGAGTTGAGAAATTTGCAGGCGGTTGGGCCGTTGGCCGCCACACGTATGATTTTGAAGGCACGTCCCTGTCGTTCAACGCGTGGCATCAAGATCAAGTCGTCACACGCCCTGAAACAGCCAAAGTTGTGGCCACGTCGTCTTTTTGTGAGAACGCAGCCCTGCGCTATGGGGCCCGAATTCTAACAACGCAGGCGCATCCTGAAATTACCAACGCCGTGCTGCATGATTATCTGGCCGCCCGCGGGAGCGATCCGCAGTATCCGACGGCTTTGATTGAGCAGGCCCAAGCACATGTGGATACCCCAAATGATGAATGGGTCGTCGCACGAATGCTATCGCATTTTTTGAAAGACAACGCACCATGACATGGACTGCAAACCTTCCCACACCGTTCAACGACTACTTGGGCGAAAACCGCCTTGATGAAGTGGAATGCATCATCGGTGACTTATCCGGTATCGCGCGCGGCAAAGCCGTTCCCGCAAAGAAATTCGCAAAACAATCCCAGTTCTTTTTGCCCAATTCGATCTTCTTTCAGACTATCGCCGGTGGTTGGGGTGAGGCCGCAGGCCCTGAAGGCTGGATCGAGCCGGACATGACCCTTGTGCCCGACATGAGCACTGCCACCGCCGCCCCTTGGACTGGTGATTGGACCCTACAAGTCATCCATGATGCAGTCACCCGCGAGGGCGAGCCTGTGCCAATGGCACCGCGCAACGTACTGAAACGGGTTGTCGCCGCCTATCACGCACGCGGCTTGACCCCTGTTGTTGCTCCTGAGATGGAATTCTATCTGGTCGGTCGCAACACCAATCCCGCCAACCCGATTGAGCCGATGATGGGCCGCAGCGGCAGGCCAGCCGCCGCACGCCAAGCGTACTCAATGTCAGCAGTCGATGAATATGGCCCGGTGATTGATGACATTTACGATTTCGCCGAAGCGCAAGGATTTGAGATTGACGGCATCACCCAAGAGGGCGGCGCAGGGCAGCTAGAGATTAACTTGCGCCACGGCGATCCGGTCAAACTTGCCGATGAAGTGTTCTACTTCAAACGTCTGATCCGCGAAGCAGCCCTGAAGCACGACTGCTTTGCAACCTTCATGGCCAAACCAATCGAGGGCGAGCCCGGCAGTGCGATGCACATCCACCACTCGGCCCTTGATCAAGACGGCAACAACATATTCTCAGCCGCTGATGGCGCTGAGACCGACGCCTTCTACCATTTCATTGCAGGGCTGCAAAACCACGTGCCTTCAACCATCGCCGTACTGGCCCCCTACGTGAACAGCTATCGTCGGTACGTCAAAGATCTGGCCGCGCCAATCAATCTGGAATGGGCCCGTGATAACCGCACAACGGGCATCCGTGTGCCCATCAGCGATGCTGCTGCACGGCGAGTTGAAAACAGGTTGGCGGGCATGGATTGTAACCCCTACCTTGCGGTTGCCGCCTCTTTGGCGTGTGGGTTGATGGGCCTTGAAGAAGCGCGCGCGCCACGCCCTGAATACCGCGGTGATGCCTATGACGCGGATGAAGACATCCCCCGTGGCCTGTTCGCGGCACTTGAACTTTTCGATAGTGCAGAGCGGCTCAAAGACATTCTTCACCCTGAATTTGCGCGGGTGTACTCCATCGTAAAGCGTACGGAATACGAAGAGTTTTTGCAGCAAATCAGCCCTTGGGAGCGTGAGCATCTTTTGCTCAACGTATAACCTGAATGAACTGGCTTTTTGCAAACGAAGCACAGGGTGTGATGCCCGAAAGCTGGTACGCAGCAACTGCTGAGGCCCCTGCCCCGCACCCTGTTTTGCGCGGAGATCATCGCGCTGATCTGTGCATCATTGGCGCGGGCTACACGGGTCTGTCTGCTGCACTTCACGCGGCCAAAGCTGGCATGTCGGTCATTGTTATTGACGCCCACCGTGTGGGATGGGGCGCATCGGGGCGAAATGGCGGACAAGTTGGAACGGGCTTTAATTGGGATGTTAGCGTGCTCGACAAAGCATTTGGCAAACAACGCGCCGATGCACTTTGGGCCATGACCGAGGACGCCAAAAAATTTACCCGTTCACTGCTTGCCGAACACGCGCCTGACGCTGACTACACCGCAGGCTTGCTACAAGCGGCCGTTACTGCGCAAAAAGCTGACGAGCTTGCTCAAGAAGCCGAATTAATGCACGCACGATTTGGATATGACACCACCATGTGCGACGCAGCACAGGTTGAGGCCCATATCGGAACAACAGCCTACGCAGGCGCAGCCCTAGATATGGATGCGGGCTACTGCCACCCGCTTCGCTACGCCTTCGGGCTTGCGCGGGCGTGCGATGCGGCAGGCGTTCGGATGTTTGAACGGTCCACAGTTCATAAAATTGATGTCGGCACTGGTCACAATTCCGCCCGATCACCCCACACCGTGCGCACAGAGTCTGGCACTGTTTCGGCAAAGTTCATCTTGCAAGCTACCAATGGCTACGGCGCGCATCTAAGTCGCAAAACCGCCGCCCGCGTATTACCCATCAACAATTATATCGCCGCAACCGAGCCTCTTGGCGCGCGCGCACCCATTAAGAAACCAATGGCTGTGTATGACAGCAAGTTCGTGCTGAATTACTTTTGGCAATCACGTGACGGACGGCTTATTTTTGGGGGCGGAGAAAACTACGGCAAACGCTTTGGCGAGATTGAGCCACGCGTCAGAAAGCAGCTGTCTGAAATTTATCCACAACTATCTGATATCAAATTTAGCCACACATGGGGCGGCACCCTCGCCGTTACCGCAACACGTTTACCATTTGTAGGCCGAGTCGCGGAAGGGCATTACAGCGCGGGCGGCTACTCAGGGCACGGGCTTGTGCTTGCCACTTTTGCAGGTCGAGCCTGTGTGAAAGCGATGCGCGGCAATACCGGTGAGTTTGACATGCTGCAAAGCCTTCCGTCGCCCGCACTTCCAGGCGGCGCCGTTCTTGGCGGTCTAATTACCAACGCCGCAATGCGGTGGATGGTGCTGAAAGACAGGCTTTTTCACTAAGCGCACAGCCCGCCAATCTTCTGACACACGTCCAAGACACCAACACGCATCGGTCCAATTGCCGCGGCGCTCAATTTTCATGGACCGATCAGTTTTAGTATTTTATAATTACAGAAAGTATCTTTCGGAAAGTATAAAAATGCTAGATCAAGCTCAGCCTACCAAAGTGCCCTCTGACCTTCACGCAGCTGAACCCATCCCCGCCGCTGTTCGCGATGAAATCGAGCGGCTTCTTAGCTCGGGTGATCTGTTCCGCTATACGTCCCAGAACGCACCCGTCACTCTGCTCGAACAAGAGTTTGCCGCACAGCTTGGAAGTACGTACGCGCTGGCGGTTTCATCATGTTCAGCAGCATTATTTCTGTCCCTTAAGGCCCTAGACCTGCCGCGTGATGCGCGGGTTCTTATTCCTGCTTTCACATTCGCAGCGGTGCCGTCATCTGTGGTGCACGCGGAATGTGTTTCAGTCCTTTGTGAAGTCGGTGAAAACTACCGGATTGATCTGAACGATTTTTCAGCCAAGCTTGAACAAGATATCAGCGCCGTCATCATCAGCCATATGCGTGGTCACACCTCTGACATGGACGCCATTATGCGTCTTTGTGATGCGCGAGATATCCCAGTTATAGAGGATGCCGCACATTCGCTGGGTACGACATGGCACGGCAAAAATATCGGTACATTGGGACGGATCGGATGCTTTTCGTTTCAATCCTACAAGCTCCTTAATGCCGGTGAGGGCGGCATTTTAATTACTGACGATGCTGACTTGGTTGCGCGCGCCACAATCATGTCCGGTGCCTATGAACACGCTTGGGAGAAACACGGCATCGCCGCTGAAGCCGTGGAAAAATGGCAAAACAAACTGCCGCTTTATAATTTGCGGCTGTCCAATATGTCTGCGGCAATCGTGCGCGCGCAACTGCCGGAAATTGCGCGGCGTGTTGCGGACGGGCGGCGCAATCATGACCGGCTAGCCACACAGCTTAATCGCCATCCCAATGTAACAGTGCCCGAAAAGCTTGACCCCGAAAACCGCGCCCCTGACAGCATCCAATTCAATCTGACCGATATGACTGATGCTGCGGTCACCGACTTTATACACCGCGCAGACGCACAAGGCATCAAAGTGCAGGTCTTTGGCATGTCAACGGATAACGCGCGGGCATTTTGGAACTGGCAGTTTTTGGATGACACCCCAGAGCTACCCAAAACCCGCGCGATGCTGATGCGCGCTTGTGATGTTAGGTTGCCAGCCCGCCTGACACCGCAAGACTGCGACATGATCGCAGAAATTTTGCTAAAGTCGTTGCCTAGTAGCGAGTTGAATTAGCCACGTAACAGTGACGCGCGCTACAAAATGGTCAGCGCATCCTTAAGCCAAGGGTGCCGCTGTGATGCGGGCTTCACGATCATCTCATTAAGATGGCCTTTGAGGCGCGCTGCCGTTTGTTCAGGCATATCGCGCAAAATACCGCGTCGCGCCGTCAGGCTGATTGTCCGGCTAAGCGCGCCAAAGGGCAGCGGGGCCACATCAACCTGCTCACGGAACCGGTCCGCACGCAACCACCCAAGCGGCGTAAAAATGGTCCAACCCTGCCCTGCAGCCACCATTGCCATGATCGCGTGATAGCTATCGAGTTCAAACTGATGTCCAAGGTTTAGCCGCTGCCGCGCCAAATGAGCCGTGATCGAGCGGCCCATATGATGGCGCTGTGTGTATTGAATCAGCGGCATTTTCTTCAGCGCGTCCGCGTCTGTGGGCTGGCCTCTGGGGACGGCGACGATGAAGTCTTCTCTCATCAATGGGTGCACATCCATCCACTCGCCGGATGCACCAACATCTGCAGCCACGACAATATCCAGCGCGCGGGCGTCCAGCAGATCAAACAGACGGTGCGACGCACCAGTCTCTAACAAGAACTGACACCCTTTCAGATCATTGGCCATGCCAGACAGAAGGCGCGGCGTCACATCCGCGTCAAAATCCTCTATCATCCCAAGGCGAAAGCTGGTCAACGCTTGCCCATCGAGAGCCAGTTCACTTCGTGCTTGGGTTACTTCGTTAACAATGTTTTGAGCGCGCAGTCGGAACGTCTCACCGGCAGGGGTTGGCAGCACAGGGCGAAGCGAGCGGTTCAAAAGCGTCACCCCGATGGCGCTTTCAAGGTTGGTCAACTGCTGACTAACCGTGGCCGGAGATGTGCCAAGCCTGCGCGCGGCCGCACTGATGCTTGCCTCCTCGACAGTAGCCAAAAATACTTCGATGCCCCAAAGGGTGAAACGGTCTTGGGATGCGCGCATGGACTAGGACAGTTTTGAAAGTTTATCTTGCAGCTCTGCCAGTTGCTTTTTGATATCGCTTAAGTCTTCGCCTTTTGGCGCGGAGACCTCGTCCTTCGCAGATGGTGGTGCCGCAAATCCAGTCATGCCGCTGGTCATTGCCTTCATGAAGGCTTCTTGTTGGGCTTGCATCGCCTCAAATCCGGGCATTTTGGCCATTGGATTGATTGTGCTCATGCTATCGACAACTTTTGATTGTCCGTCGCGAAGCATATCAAACGACATCTGCAAAAACTGCGGAACAACACTGGCGGTCTGGGTCGTATAGCTACGCACCAAATCATTGAGCACACCAACAGGCAAAACGCTTTCACCGCGGCTTTCGTGATCTGCGATAATCTGGAGCAGATACTGACGGGTTAAATCATCGCCTGATTTCAAATCGACAATCTGAACTTCGCGGCCTGCACGAATGAAGCTCGCGATATCTTCAAGGGTCACGTAATCGCTGGTCTCGGTATTATAGAGCCTGCGGCTTGCGTAGCGCTTAATTAGCAATGTCGATTTTTCTTCAGCCACGCGACAATCCTCCCAAGATGGTGCATTGGGGATAAGCCTATGCGCGCGCAGCAAAAAAGGAAAGAGATCTTGTGATCGTTCAAAGCTGCGGCGCAGCACAGACGGTACAAGGAACATACCGCAAAGAAAAAGCGGGCGCCAATACCGGCACCCGCTCTTTTGTATCCGTGTCAGTAATTGGGAGGAATGACGCGGATGAGCCTAAGGGGCTATTTATTTAGATGTGGCTTTTTTCGTTGCCGCAGTCGCATCAGCAGTCGCTTTTTTAACCGCTGCTGTTGTCTCGTCAGACATGTCTTTGCCAGCGGCCAAAACCAAATCAACTGTTTCCATCTGAACTTTTTTCGCAACTTCTGCGAAAGCTGCCATGTATTCAGCAGAAGCTTCTGCAGAAGCAGAGGCGAAATCTGTCATCGCTTTTGCGTAATCAGCAGGCTCAGCTTGTGCTTTGGTAACACCAGAAAGCTTAGTCAGCGTTTCTTTGGTCCATTTCGCAGAAATCTCGGAAGATTGGTCTGCTGCACTCAATGCAACTGCGGAGAGTTTTTCAGACAATGAAGCATGCGTTTTGAACGCGTCTGTCAGTGCGGATGTATCCACAGGGAATGCGCCCATCATGTCTTTCATTGCGGCTGTGAAATCTTGTGCCATTGGTCATACCTCTTAAATTCGCCAGCAAGACAACCCTGCTGCTTTCTGCGTCTGCAACATTGATACACGCTGCATCGCAGCAAATCAAGATTTTTCTGCCGTGCAGCATTGAGCGAAAAAGAGGTTAACAATCAAAGATCTAGCGAAACGCAGCCGCAAGGCGGGCTTGAGATGCGTAAACTATTTTGGCAGCACATATGTCCCTGGCGCGTCACAAATCACTTTGTGAGTCGCATCACCAGGCATACGCGCCTTACATTTCTTGGCGGAACGAGTTGCCAACCAATCGCCCCACGTCGGCCACCACGATGATTTAGGCGTAAACTCGGCCGCCTCTTGCCACGCGTCAGCAGTGCCTGACATGTCAGGGTTTAGGTAGTGTCCATATTTGTTGCGGCTCACCGGATTGATGATGCCCGCGATATGTCCTGACTGGGACAGAATGAAAGTTTTGTCTGTGCTGCTCATCTTCTGGATGCCGGCATAGCTGGATTTCCACGCAGCAATATGATCGGTCTCACAAGCAATGGCGCAAACGGGGACCGTCACATCGCTAATGTGAAGGGTTTCGCCCAACAGTTCAAACCCGGTTGAGGCAAACTCATCGCGCTGGCACAGGCCGCGCAAATACTGGATCGCCATCTTACCAGGAAGGTTGGTGCTGTCGCCGTTCCAAAAAAGCAAATCGAACGCGGGCGGGGCCTCGCCCAGCATGTAACTGCGGATCGCCGGGCGATAGATGAGATCGTTCGAACGCAGATAGCTGAACGTGCGGGACATATAATAGCTGTCCAAAATCCCATCTTGGCTGCACTGGTATTCAATACCGTCAACAAAATCATCGTTGAGGAAAACACCCACCTCACCGCGATCAGAAAAATCCGTGAGGGTCGTGAAAAAACTGGCCGCGTTCACCGACGTATCGCCGCGCTTTTTTAGCAATGACAAAGTCAGCGACAGCGTGGTCCCCGCAATACAGTACCCGACAGCATTGACCGATTTGACATCACAAATTTGCTTAACCTGCTCAATCGCTGTCAAGTACCCGCTCTCTACATACGCCTCCATCCCAACGTCCGCATAGCTGTCATCTGGGTTCACCCATGAGACAACGAACAGCGTAAACCCTTGATCGACGATCCATTTGATCAGGCTGTTTTGCTCTTTCAGGTCGAGAATATAAAATTTGTTGATCCAAGGCGGGAAGATGATCAGCGGCGTCTGGTGAACCTCGTCTGTGGTCGGCGTGTATTGGATCAGCTCAAACATGTAATTACGGAAAACCACCTTACCTTGGGATGTTCCGAGGTTTTCACCAACGGTGAACGCATTTTTATCCGCAAGCGTGATCAGAAGATCGCCATCGTTTGCCTCAATATCACGCACCAGATTTTCCAGCCCCTGCACCAGCGAGGCACCGTCGGTTTCCACCGCACGCTCAAGCGCATCTGGGTTGGTCTGCAAAAAGTTTGTGGGCGCCATCATATCCACAATTTGCTGGGTGAAATATGAGACGCGCTTGCGATCTTCGGAGGCCAACCCGTCCAACGCGTCAACCGCATCAGACATCGCTTGTGCATTCATCATGTATTGCTGCTTGATGAAGTTAAAATACGGATGGCTCTGCCACAGCGGGTTTGAGAACCGGCTGTCGGAGGGGGTCTCATCGGCTGGTGCTTCAAGCTTTCCTGCCGCCAGCGCATTCTGCGCCTCAACGAAATGCGCCATCGATTTGCCCCAAAAGGCAATCTGCTGTTCAAACAGTTTTGATGGATCACGGACCGCCTCGCTCCAAAAACTAGCGGCGGCCTTCAACATCAAGTCTTGGCCTGGACCCTCAAGCGAGGGATTTACCTGCCGCTTTTGCTGCATTGCAGCAGTGAGCCGTTTGGACAATTCTTCGACTTTCGATAGGTTTTGCGCAAGTTTTGCTGAGTGCTCACCAACCAAAAGGTCATTTGGTCGATCGATTGTTTCAGAAGGACCCCCGCTGATAGAAGATTCTTTGGTTGTCATATCGATCTGAGCCCCATACCGTGCAGTCGCAGCATAACACATGCTTTGTTCCCAAAGCAGCCCCACTATGTGTTACCATACAGCAACGTAGCGCACGCGTGAACCGATGCAGGAGACGAACATGAAATATATGGCAATGTATGACTGGATGGAGACGGTTCGAAACACCAACCAGTGGCTTGGTGCATCCGCGCGTGCCCTTACATCCTACCCTGCAACGGCCGCCATGCCCAACCCGATGCTGGACTGGGTCCGTGCATGGGGCGAAGTCACAGAGCGCAGTTTTTCGCGCATGACCGTCAAACCTGACTGGGACATCGCGCATTTCACCAACGCAAAAGGCCAAGACCGTCTGGTTGAACCACGCGTCGTCATGGCGCGCGATTTTGGTGATCTGCTGCACTTTCATATTCCGGGCCGCAAAAAGAAGCGCCACAAAGTGCTGCTCGCCGCGCCAATGTCCGGCCACTATGCAACATTGCTACGATCAACCGTTTTGAGCCTGCTGCCCGATTGCGAGGTCTACATCACAGATTGGCACAACGCCCGCGACATTCCCGTCAGCGCGGGTAAGTTCGATGTGGAAGACTACACGCTCTATCTGACAGACTTCATGCGCGAACTTGGGCCAGAAACACACGTGGTTGCAGTGTGTCAGCCCGTACCGCTTGCGCTTGCGGCAACGGCTTATCTTGCGGAAGAAAACCCTGACGCGCAGCCAGCCAGCCTGACTTTGATCGGCGGGCCGGTGGATCCAGATGCTAACCCAACTGATGTGACAGACTTTGGCCACTCGGTCTCAATGGGACAGTTGCATGAGACAATGATCCAACGGGTCGGTTTTAAATACAAAGGTGTTGGGCGCAAAGTATACCCCGGTTTGCTGCAGCTTTCGTCGTTCATCTCGATGAACCTTGAAAAACACGCAACAGCATTCGGGGATCAAATCGCCCGCGTTGCCCGCGATGAGGCCGGTGATCACGACAAGCACAACGTATTTTATGACGAATACCTTGCTGTCATGGACATGACCGCTGAATTCTACCTTTCAACAGTTGAACGCATTTTCAAAGAACGCGAAATCGCCCGTAATTGCTTCACGGTGAACGGCAAGAAAGTAGATATCAGCAAGATCACCGATGTTGCCGTCAAAATCGTAGAAGGCGAGAACGACGACATTTCAGGGCCTGGGCAATGTCTTGCTGCTCTCGATTTGTTGACTGGCCTCCCCGATACGAAAAAGGCTAGCCATTTGGAGCCGGGCGCGGGTCACTATGGCATCTTTGCAGGCCGCAAATGGCGCGAAAATATCCGTCCGTTGGTTATCGATTTTATGGCCAGCAACGCACGAACAACGAGTACTGACGCTGCAAACTCGAACACTGCAGCTTGACTTTAAACGGGGTCATTCATGGCTACTGATGTAACGCTAAGCTGCAGCTGCGGTGCGCTTTCGGCAAAACTGTTAAATGTGGGACCGCAACACGGCTTTCATGCCTCGTGTGATTGCGATGATTGCCACGCCACAAACAACCACCACGGCGTACACGACCCCAAAGATACGGCGATTGATCTTTATCAAACCAGCCCATCAAACCTGAAAATCCTATCGGGTGGTGAGAACCTGAGTGTCCTGCGGCTTTATAAATCCGGTGGGCTGCTGCGCTGGTATGCGAAATGCTGCGACACACCGATGTATAACACCATGGCCAGCCCGAAGCTGCCCGTGGTGGGAGTTATTGCCAGCAACGTCGATAACCACGAAGCGCTTGGCCCGGTGCGCGCACAAGGCTTCGTCAAAAAGGGTGGAAAAACCACGCATAAGAATATGGTCGGAATGCTGAGCCGCATGATTGGCCGCATGGCCCGTGAGCGTATCTCAGGAAGGTGGCGTGACACGCCCTTTTTCGACGCATCCACGATGGAACCCGTTGCACCACCCTACACCCTTACCACAGACGAACGCACCGCCGCTTACCAACCAAGGTAACGCGGGCGGCTTAGGCTGCTGTAGGCATATTCATCCAGTCATAGAGCAGGTCAATGACCTCATCAGGTGTCTCGAGCGTGGGCAAATGGCCCGCGTTTTCCAGCACGTGAAGCCGCGCGTTTACGATCAGCTCGGCCATAAACGTGTGGCGTCGCACAGGACACAGCGCATCATGTTCACCGCAAATGACCATGGTCGGCACATTTACACGGCGCAGAGTGCCTTGCTGGTCGCGACGGCGCTGTAGCGCGCGGGACTGACGGATGAACACATCAGGCCCAAGGGTCCGCGCCATTTCCATCACCAGATCAAGTACATCTTGGCGTGCAGGACCCGGTGCCAGATAATTGGGCTTCATTTCGTCGCGCATGACCTCAAGCAAACGACCGGTTTTCGCCGCAACAATCTGCGGCTCGCGCATTGCAGCAACTTGGGGCGTTTCAGCAAGCGGGTTCGTGTCAAGCAGGCAGAGCCGTGTGATCCGCTCAGGCGCGCGGCGCATCAACTCCATCGCTACGATGCCCCCCATCGACAAGCCAGCCAATGCAAACCGGCGCGGCAACAGATCGAGAAGCGCACCTGCGATATCCTCAACCCGCTCGCCTTGCGTGATGGGGGCAACCATCACAGCATGTGTTGACGACATCGCCGCCAACTGCGGCCCAAAAAGCCGCGCGTCACACATCATACCGGGTAAAAATACAATTGGTTCGCTCATGCGCTTTCCAAATTGGCTCCTTCACTTAGTGAACCAAGTTTTGCATATGCAATGTCCGGATCAACGGCTCCAAAGCCTGCAAATGTGCCAAAGCCGCAGTCACTACCAGCGATCACACGGTCTGCCCCGACGATATTGGTAAACTTGGCAATGCGTTCCGCGACCAGCTGGGGGTGCTCAACAAAGTTTGTCGTCGTGTCTACAACACCTGGCACCAAGATTTTGCTATCAGGGATTTCAGAGACGCGATCGCGGAACACTGTCCATTCGTGGGCGTGACGCGGGTTCGATGTTTCAAAGAGCAATTGATCAGCACCGACCGACATGAGCGTGCTGAAGACCTTGTCCATATCAATGTCGCATACGTGTGGTCCCTCGTAATTGCCCCAACAAATATGGACGCGGACACGCGACGGGTCGATCCCTTCAAGGGCGTGGTTCAGCGCCTCAACGTGCCCCGCAGCGATTTTCAAAAACTCCGCATCAGTCAGGTCTTGGAACAGCATGTGGCGCGACAAAGCCAGATCCGGGCAATCAAGCTGTAGGTACAGGCCCGCGTCGACAATCGCGCGGTACTCGGCACGCATTACATCCGCGAGTGCTGCCAAATAGGCCTCGCGCGTGGGGTAGTAATCGTTTTGCAGAAAGAGGCTGATCACACCGGGGGACGCGGCATTCATAAAGCCCTCAGACGCGCCGTGCTTTTGCATCGCGGCTTTCAGGTTTGCGATATCTTTGGCCAGATCATCAACAGGCTTGGCCTTCACCTCGCCCACACACATGGGGCGGTTATATGTAGGGGTACCGCCACCTTGGGCTTGCCGCTCAAGAAACTTGGGGAACAGCTTCAAATCAGCAGGCGCATTGCGGGGGCTGTCACCGTCAAAACCAGTGTAGCGGTCTTTGACGTAGGTCGCATAGCTGATCTTGGACGTTTCACCATCACTGACGATATCAACGCCTGCGGCCACTTGGCGCGCAACCACATCATCGACTGCCTTTGTCATGCAGCTGTCAAATGCGGCTTGATCGTATGGCTGCTCTTTTTCACGGGCGAAAATGAAATCCACCACTTCTTGAACCCGCGGAAGTGAGCCTACGTGCGTTGTTTTAACCATCTGATATCCCCAAAATTATTCAACGCTACACTAGGCATTTTGGCCCTGCCCTCAACCCGATAGTCCGGCAAGGCCAATCATTTTACTGGCGCCAAGTAAGGCCGGCAGCGTCATCCGTAGCACTCACACGGTAAAGTGCCGCCTCGCCTGTCATCGCAGGTGTAATGATGCGTGCTTTGTTGGGGGGAATAGCAAAAGTATCCCCCGGGGACAGAACCGTTTCAAAGCCTTCGACATTCACCTTCCAATGGCCGGTCATGCCCATAAGCACCTCATGCTTGTCGGTGGTGTATCCCGCATCTGGTAAGGAACCGCGGCCAATCATGTCCACATGAAAGCCGGGCTTATCAACCAGCATCCCGTGCTCACCGATAACGCGCGCGGGCTGTTTATCCGCCAACGCAAGCATGTCGTAATACCGCGCCACGTATCCCGGCACGACCTCAGACGTAGTAGGTTCAGGGAATGCAGCCAATTCCGCATCACTCAGCACCGGCATCGGAACAACCCCATCAGGCAAGGTTTCCCCTTTTTTGGTGTCATAAAGACGTCCGTTGTCGCCCAGAATCAAACCGTGCGCACCCGCATCTTCAATAACTTGCGGCGCCCAGATCACGCCGCCGCCTGCATCATCGCCGCCCAAGATGGCCATAATCATACCGTAGTCATCACCGATGTTTTCAAACCCGCGGAACATACCTGTTGGAATATTGAAGATATCGCCCGCTTCCAAAGTGACTTCGCCTGCATCACCCCAACGGCCCCAGAAAAAGCGCCACTTACCTTTAAGGACAAAGAAAACCTCAGCAGTGCGGTGGCTGTGCAGAGAGTTGCGGCACTTAGGCGGCTGTCCCGCAGCACCAATGTTAAAGCCGATCTGATCAGAAATATGGACGTGCTGGTCGGCGCTTTCAGACACGCCGCCCCCAATGATTGTGAAGTTCTCTTTTTGATCAGAACCCGGCGTATGCGCATCAATAAATGCTGTCCTGCAGGGTTTAAGTTCACCGTAGCGAACGATGCGATCTGACAAATAAGTCATGGTGGTCTTCCCGTAGTATGGTGGCTGGCTCAGCCTTGGTGTTTCAAAATTTGCGCCCAAATGGCGACTTCATCAATCAGCGTCCACTCGCGGCGCAGGCCCCAAGGCCCGTATTCCACGTGGGTAATCCCCATCACGTGGACCGGCGCACCCGTGGGTTTTCCGAACATACCCCATCCGTCGTGATTGCCGTCCAGTGACCAACGCACAGCGGCACGTGGCGGCATCATTAGGTCTTCGCGACCGATAACGTGGTTCAGTTTGAATTCTGCAGAAGGGAACGCAGAGCGAAGCCCAAGCCAGAATGCATCGGCAAACTCGTGGCTGTGACCTTTCTTGTTGCCCGCGTATTCAAGCTGTGCGCCGCGGTCATATTCACGACTGATCACGCTGAATTCTGCGTGCATCATTCGCTCGATAAGACTGGCGGTCTTAGCGCCCCAGTCATTGTCGTTGCCGCGCCCAAGGTAGGGGCCGTCTTCGTCAATCGCAGGGGTGAACGGCGTCATCTCGTCCAAACGCTCGGCTGCAAATTCCCGTGGGTCATAGCCAAGTTGACGTACAATGCCGCCATTATCGCGGATCAGCCATTCGTCAGAAATCATGTTGTCTTGGGCAAAACAGTCTGCCAGCGCAAGGCTAACCACCTTGCGGCCCGTTGGCGCGCCAAATGCCCCATCCCCAAGATGCGTCGCCGTTGAGCGGATCCGGTGAGACGACAACATCCCTCGCTCCGGCGTACCAGACCAAATTACGTCTTCTCCCAGCAAAGTACGATCGGGAAACTGAACCAGCGTTGCCATCGTCGCTGCAGTCGCACCCTTTTCACCACGCGCAAACACACCGGGCATCCGGACGTAGACATCAGGGTGGTAATAGCGCTCCATCGCTTCGCCCAAGCCGCGATCTTCCCAGACCTCTTTGGTAATGCCGATGATATAATCAGGGAAATCTTTGAACTTATTGTCGAAGCCGCGCATCAGTTTTCCTTTGGTACTTTGGCTGAAGTTCTGACCACGAGGGGTCCATCAATTGTAATCTGATCTGCTGAGGCATCTGCGTCCTCAATCATCGCTAAAAGAGTGTCGACGGTTGCATGAACCATACGGTTTACGGGCTGACGAAGGGTCGTCAGCTCATATGCCCCCCAAGCCGCCATAGACACGTCATCATATCCGACGATTGAAACATCATTTGGCACAGATATCTTCATTGCGCCGCGCAAATGATCCATCACCGCGAATGCCATGTGATCATTACCCACAAAAATTGCGTCGCAACCCTGCTCACTCACCAGAGTTTCTGCCGCCTCAGCCGCAGTATCGCGGCGGTACATCCCATCAATCTGATGCACCAGTTCTGATCCCGCCGCTTGTAGCCCAATTGCAAAGCCTTGCGCGCGATCTTGGCCCGTGATCGAGCCCATCCAGCCCGAAATATGACCGATCCGCCGATGCCCGCCTTTAGCCAGAAACGACCCAATCTTGGCCGCACCTTGAAGGTTGTCGCTGGTGACCTGAGCCAATGCACCGCCCCGGTGACCACGGTTAAAAAGGACCAGTGGAATACCAGCAGCAGCGCATTTATTGGTCAGCTCGTCACTGATGCCCACACTTGCGGCGATGATGCCGTCCACCTGATAATCCATTAACTGATCAAAAGTCTGTTTGACCTCTTCGCCGCGGCCTTTGGTCGTAAATATCAGGATGTGGTAACCTTGCTCTTTGAGCACATTACTCAGCCGCTCAAGCGCATCTGGATAAAACTGATTATCAAGGTAAGCCACGACCAACCCAATGATCTTTGAGCGCCCTGTAATTAACCCGCGCGCCAACCTATTGGGCCGGTATCCAAGGGCATCAGCCGCGCTGCGTACTTTGTCTTGGGTGGCCTTGCTGGCGCTGGCACCACTGAAAACGCGGCTGACCGCAGACTGGCTCACACCCGCCCGCTGCGCCACATCAAACGAGGTGACCTTACCCTTCATTGGGCACCATGTTGGCGCACATACATCATCCCGCAGTCCAGCCACCATCCACTAAAATAGACGTTCCAGTGACCATCGCACTGGCGTCCGTGGCCAAAAACACCACAGCTCCCATAATATCTTCGATCTCGGCCACACGGGGCAGTTTAATCTTTTCTTCGATCCACGCGCGCTTTGCTGGATCTTCAAAAGTGGCTTCGGTCAACGGTGTGCGAATAAACGTCGGACAAATGGTGTTCACGCGAATGTTGCGCGGCCCCCATTCGATGGCCATCGCCTTGGTCATGCCCTCAACGGCGTGTTTTGTGCCGCAATATACAGCACGTTCCATCCCGCCGACGTGACCCATTTGGCTGCTGATCTGAATGATCGAACCACCGTTCTGCATGCCTTTGGCCGCTTCTTGCGCGAGAAAATAAGCCGCTTTGAAATTAATTTCTGACACTGCATCAAAATCTTCAGAGCGCGCATCAATCGCGGGACCGTGACGCGCCATACCGGCGGAATTACACACAACATCAACAGGTGTTTTCAGCACATTACGCACCGCTTCAAGGTCCGTCACATCAAGCTGAACTGCCTCAACAGAAAGGCCCTGAGCGGCCATTTCATCTGTGGCAGACTGCAACTCGGCAATGCCGCGCGCAGCCATGACCACATGCGCTCCTGCTTGTGCCAAAGCGGCAGCACAGCCCAGACCGATACCACGCGATGCGCCAGTAACCAGTGCACGTTTGCCATCAAGACGGAACGACGGGGTGTTGGGGATCATGGCTCAGACTCACTCTTGCATAGGTTTGCAAGATTACCCTACGCCCAAGATTTACACCTGACAATCCCCTTAGGGTGATCACCTTAAATGTCGAGAGATGTGATGAGATTTCTTAGCCGGAACGCGGATATGGCAGCGCCATTCGTTTAACACCACCACTTTCACCGTGATACTTTTGAGGCGCGCTTCCTTAGCGGGTTAATTCACGCATCCGCGCCAGAACATCCACGCCAAGCTGAGCGTAGGCATCTAGCAAATCAACAAGCACCCAGTTTTCACGAATAAGACCGTCTTTCACCCGCCAGAAATCAAGACTGCGCATAGTGATACGCTTGCCCGATGGTGCAATTCCAAGCCATCCACTGCCATCAAGCGTCATATCCATACCGGGCCATGCAGTGAAAGCAACATAGTCGCCTTGCGCAAAATAATGCCCCTTTTCGACCTCACCCTTGCGATCAGGCATCGCATTCAAAAACGGTATTTGATGGTGCTTGCGAAAACCTTCGATCCCGCGCGCAGTCCCAATGCCCGCTGGCCCGTACCAGCTACAGCGCGGATCCCAAAACGCAGGAAGCCGCATCGCATCTTCGCCGTCGTTGTTAAAACTTAGGTGATGCAACATATCACCCACCACCGCAGATGCCGCAGTACCATCCCCTTCAATGCGCAGACCGTCACAAGTTGACGGTCCAAAAACCGTCATCTCGCGGCCCAAGCTGGGCGACATCGGCCACGCACCGGCCTGCATCATTAGTTCGGGAATGTCCCAAAGCGCCTGCATTTCAACGATCTGATCGCCTTCAACGCGAAAGAACTCGTGAAACCGCATTGTCGCAAGGCGCGCCGTGGGCGGGATGTCCAAGAAGGGTGCCGCAAATTTACCCGCGTAATGGCCGCAGTGGCCAATCCATGTTTGACCATGGGTATCGACGCCCTGCATTTTGATGAACGGACGACGCTCAAGATCGGGAAACGCAGTGTAGAGCGCGCTTAACGGTCCCCCTTTTGAGGAACCGTCACCAACTGCCCCGTCAGCCGCGGTAAAATCAGCGACCGGCATCGTTTCAAACGGATAGGCCAGATGCACTGTGGCGCCTGGTGCAAATTTCGCATTTACTTCAGCCTGAGCTGCCGCAAGCGAGCACCCCTGCAGAACATCAAAAACGTTAATCATGCATCAAGTCCCGCAGGGCAGCTAACGCCGGTTCCGCCGATCCCGCAATACCCAGCCGGATTTTTCGCCAGATATTGCTGATGATAATCTTCCGCAAAGTAGAACGTTTGTGCCTCAAGAATTTCAGTGGTGACCGCTGGAAAACCCGCCGCATCGAGGTGCTCTTGATAGGCAGATTTACTTTGTAACGCCGCAACCATTTGCGCCTCGGTGCTGCAATAAATTCCCGAGCGGTACTGCGTGCCAAGATCATTACCCTGTCGCATACCTTGGGTAGGATCATGTCCTTCCCAGAAAGCCACAAGCAATTCTTGGAACGAGATAACCGCCGGATCATAAACGACCCGCACCACTTCGTTGTGCCCTGTCTTGCCGGTGCAGACCTCATCATATGTGGCGTTCGGTGTGTAACCCGCAGCGTAGCCAACCATCGTCAGCCATACGCCTTCAAGTTGCCAAAAAATCCGCTCAACGCCCCAAAAACAGCCCATGCCAAACTGCACCACTTCCATGCCTGTCGGAACCTCCATCGTCAGATCACGGCCCGACACGAAATGCGTCGCAGCCGTTGCAATAGGATCAGCGCGCCCCACAAGCGCATTTTGCGCACTTACCATCTGCATCTTTTTTCTTTGAAATAACATCATCGCAAAAACTCCGTTCCGCAGCTTCTTTGGTCAGTGATATAGGATCAGGTCGCCGGTTCGGCCAGCACGCGGCTAAACACAGTTTCGTTGCCAGGTGTTGGGTGACGCGGGATCAACAGGGACAAGCCAAGCGACAAAGCAGCCATGCCCGCCGCCAAGATAAACACCAGCCCCGGTGATGTCAGCCATACATATCCCAACAGAGCAGGCAAAAAGACCGCTGCGATGTGGTTGATGGTGAACGCTACAGCCGCCGTGGGCGCGATATCTGCGGGATCAGCGATTTTCTGAAAATATGTTTTAATCGCCAGCGCAAGGCTAAAAAACAGATGGTTTACCACGTAAAGTGACGCCGCCAAAACAACGCCCCAGCCCAAGTAATAAATGCCAGAATACGCCACGAAGACCACGAACAGTCCCACATATTCAACTGCCAATGCGCGGCGCTCGCCGAAGACTGCGACAACCTTGCCGATCATCGGCGCGAAAACCATGTTCGCTACCAAAGTAATCATCAAAAGCCCTGTGATCTCGTCCACTTTGTAGCCAAAACGCTCAACCATCATGAACGCTGCGAAAACCACAAAAATCTGACGGCGCGCGCCGGACATGAACTGCAACGCATAATATAGCCAGTACCGTTTGCGCAAAACGAACTCCTTGCGCTGTGGGTTGGGGCTTTCAAACTGTGGATAGGCAAAATACGCAAAAATCGCGAGGCACGCCGTGATCAAACCGCCTGTCATATAGACTGCGTTATAACTCAGGCCGAGCGGCTCCCACAAAAACTGCAGACCGATGTAGACAGACAATGTGGCCGCAGACCCTGCGCCGATGATCCAGCCCAATGTTTGTGGCGCACGCGCCTTATCGATCCACTGCAACTGAAGCGATTGGTTCACGGTCTCATAGTAATGAAAGCCAATGCTGCTTAGCATTGTAAGGGTCAAAATACCGCCCATGTAGGGAAACTTTGCAGTCAAAGCTGTGGCAACGCCCAGCAAAACCAATGACACAATTTTCAAAACCTGCTCACGCATCACCATCAAAACGGCGATGACCCCGATTGCAAAAAAGCCAGGAATTTCCCGCACCGTGTGAAGCCAGCCAATGTCACTGCCGTCAAAACCCGCGACCTCAATCACAAAGTTATTAAGAAGTGCGGACCATGTGGAAAAGGCAATTGGCATCGCGGCCGCCATCAAAAACAGCAGAGCAACAGGCTGGCGCCAAACCGGCAGGGTCTTGGCTTCGGAGAGTTGAATGTATTTCATACGCATTGCGATACGCCGAACCCGCATCAAAAGGAAGCCACCTTGTGCCGCGCTTATGTGTTCTCACGGTAGTATATGTCCGCCGAGCACGCTGTTGCCCTTGACCAATGCATAGGCGCAGATCACCTTTGCGAGTATGTTTCCAATCCGCGATCATAACCCGTCAGGCCGCGTGCCATTCGTGACCTACACGTTGATGGCACTGAACATCGGCATTTTCCTAAGTTATTGGTCGATCATGGATGACCCTCGCGCGCTGACGCGACTTTATATGGAGTGGTCGCTGATCCCACATCAGGTAACGGGTGGCTTGGACGTTGCGGGGTTGGTGACGTCCATGTTTTTACATGGTGGCCTGATGCATTTGGCTGGAAACATGCTTTTTTTGTTCATCTTTGGCGACAACATGGAAGACGCATTTGGCCATTTTGGCTTTGCTGTTTTCTATCTGGCGTGCGGTGTGGGCGCGGGTCTCGCACATGTTATTTCTGATCCACTAAGCACAATTCCCACTGTCGGCGCATCAGGGGCAATTGCCGCTGTGATGGGGGGATACTTGCTCCTCTACCCCAAGGCGCGGGTGGATATTTTGTTGATCTTGGTGATCATCTTCAAAGTCATCCCCGTACCCGCGTGGATCATGCTGGGGCTGTGGTTTGCATTTCAACTCTTTAGCGGGATCACTGCGCCTGCTGGCGCGGGCGTTGCCTACTGGGCGCACGCGGGGGGCTTTATAATCGGGATGGCCGCGACTGTGCCCTACTGGGTCAAAAACGGTGGGCCTGCATTCTGGCGGGTACGGCAGATGCAGCCGCCCCACCCAGAAGCGCAATACACATACGCGCGCAGCAACGTCCCGCGCGTAACCCGGCACAGATAAGCCTAGCGGTCAAACTTCAGGCACGTGCCTTAAGAGCGGATGACTTTGGCGAAGTTGTCGAAGATTTCGTTGTTTGCGGCAACCACTGTGCCGCTGCCGATGATGTCGTCACCTGCTGTTACAGCGTCAATCATGCCGCCACCCTCAGTCACGATGATCAAGCCCGCAGCAATGTCCCACGGCTTAAGGCGGCGCTCCCAAAAACCCTCATAGCGGCCAGCCGCCACATAAGCCAAATCAAGCGAGGCCGCACCAAAGCGGCGCACACCGGATGTTGCAGGCAACAAACGACCCAAGTCTTGGAGTGTCTGTGGAAGATCTGCGCGACCCGCCCAAGGCAAACCAGTTGCAAAAACTGATTCGATCAAACGGTTGCGTCCAGACACCCGAATACGGCTTTCGTTCAGCCAAGCACCCTGTCCCTTTTCAGCAAAGAAACATTCATCTTTCACCGGATCGTAAATGACGCCGGCAACAACCACGCCCTTATGCTCAAGCGCAATTGAAACAGCCCAGTGCGGCAGGCCATGCAAAAAATTTGTCGTGCCATCAAGCGGGTCGACGATCCAGCGGCGGGTTGGGTCCTGCCCTTCGGTCTCGGCGCTCTCTTCGCCCAAGAAACCATAGGTCGGACGCGCTTCCACAAGTTCTTCGCGAATGATTTGTTCTGCGTTCAGATCAGCGCGCGTCACAAAATCGCCCGCCCCTTTGACGCTGACTTGGAGCTGTTCGACCTCTCCAAAATCCTTCAAAAGCGCGCGGCCCGCTTTTCGGGCAGTTTTTATCATTACATTAAGATTGGCACTGCCCTGCATGGCTCAACTCCTATAAAGCTCAAGCCGCGGCTATAGAACGTCATCCACCATCACGCAAGGAGTTGTAACTCATGACAAACAAGAACCTTCATGAAGGCAACCGGATGGACCCAAGTGACTGGACAGCGTTTCGCGCCGAGATGCATCAGGTCCTTGATGCCTGCGTCGATCACCTTGAAAATGCCCGAAACCATCCATGGCGGCCTGTTCCCGATGGGTTTGACGCGGCCATATCGCTCGACACGCCAACGCGCGGTGATGTGACCAGTTTATTGACAGACACAATCATGCCCGCCTCCACCGGCAACACGCATCCAGCGTTCTTTGGATGGGTCCACGGCACAGGCCAAGCCATGGGGCTGGCCTCAGAAATGGTGGCGGCCGCGATGAATTCGAACTGCGGAGGCCGCGATCATGGGGGGATCCGTATTGAAAAAGAATGCATCCGCTGGCTGACCGATTTGGCGGGACTAGGCGAAAATGCAAGCGGCATCCTGACCACGGGCACATCGCAGGCCACAATCTATGCGCTGTCTGCAGCAAAAGTATCACGGTTTGGCGCAAATGTCCGCAAAACGGGCGTTCAAAATTTACCCCCAGTGCGTGTGTATATCGCCAAAGGTGCACATAGCTGCATCAAACAGGCCATGGAAATTCTTGGCTTTGGTGGGGACGCCGTTTGCCAGATCGCCTTGAAAGACGGGGCGATGGATGCGGACGCGCTGCAAACACAGCTGAACCAAGACACCGCCGCTGGCATTGTGCCGTTGGCAATTGTGGGCACCGCCGGAAGCGTGAACACCGGCACTTATGATGATCTGAACACTCTTTCGCGTATCGCCCAAGAGCATAGCACATGGTTGCACGTTGATGCGGCTTTCGGGTTTTGGATCCGCATCGCCGCACCACGCCTAAGCGTCCTTGCGAGCGGTATTGAGCATGCCAATTCCATCGCGCTGGACGGGCACAAGTGGTTGGGTGTGCAATACGATTGCGGCGCGTGTTTGCTACGTGATCATGATCTGCACCGCGCGACATTCTCGGATCGTGCAGAATATTTGACCGCGCAATCCGCAGGGATTGGTGCGGGGGACTGGTGGCCCACGGATTACGGCACCGAACTTAGCCGCGGGATGCGCGCGCTTAAACTCTGGACCACGCTCAAAACCCACGACTGCGATACAATAAGCGCCGCCATCACCGACAACTGTGATCAGGCTACGTTGATGGGCGAGTTGGTTGAGGCCTCTCCCCATCTAACGCTCGCCCATCCTGTCATCTCAAACCTGTGTGTTTTTACGCCAAATGCGGGTGACGCATCTGATATCGCAGCGGCCTTGCAACTGTCTGGTGATGCCGTGTTCTCGACCACGACGGTTGATGGCAAAAACTGTTTGCGTGCGGCGATCGTGAACCACCGTACCACATCGCAAACAATCCACGACGTGATCGCTGCTGTCGAGGCGCAAGTGATCGCTGCGCGTTAAATCGTGCTACTGGCGCTGAAGTTTAACCGCTTCAATGCCAGCCAGCTTTAGCAGATGAGCCATGTAGGGTAGCGTGGTCTCGTTGCTACGTGTGGCTGCGTAAAGCCTGCGCGTAATGCCTGTTTCTGTCAGCGGCCGCGTCACATAGTCAGACGAGTATTTCACCTCGCGCACGACCCAATCAGGCAACACCGCCACCCCGCGATTTGAGGCAACCAACAACAAGATGACGGCCGTCAGTTCCGCTTGACGGACCTCTGCGGGTTCAACTTTTGCAGGGATCAAAAGCTGTGAGAAAACATCAAGCCGCGAGCGTTCAACAGGATAGGTTATCAGAGTTTCACCGCGAAAATCCTCGGCATCGACAAAAGGCTTGCTGGCCAGCGGGTGCTGGTTCGAGGCAACAAAAACCGCGTCGTAATCAAAAAGAGGTGTGAAATCGACACCAACCAAATCCGCCGGATCTGACGATACAACAAGATCAACTTTTTCCTTTTGCAACGCGGGAAGCGCGTCAAAGGCCAAACCGGGTAAAATATCAACATCCACGTCAGGCCAGGCTTTGCGGAATTTCTCAAGCACCGGAAACAACCACTCAAAACAAGCGTGACACTCGATCGCTATATGAAGACGTCCTGCGCGGCCCTGCTCAATGCCCGCAAACTCAGCCTCAAGCGCTGCGACCTGAGGCAACACTTGCTCAGCCAGTCCCAACAGCTTCATGCCCGCCGCCGACAATTTCAACGGCTTTGAACGCCGGATAAACAACTCAACTTGCGCTTGATCCTCGAGGCCTTTGATCTGATGGCTCAGCGCAGATTGGGTAATGTTGAGCCTATCCGCGGCAGCCGACAGCCCACCGGCTTCGTGGATCGCTTTGATCGTGCGTAGATGGCGAAACTCAATATGCATGCTGCCCTCATAATGATGGTGAGCGTTATGAACTTGTCTCAGGTAATGCCCGCAGGCACAAAAACGCAAGCCAAAAAGGAATATACCATGCCAAACCCATCTGTGAGTTTCGAGTTTTTTCCGCCCAAATCCATCCCCGCGGCGTTCCGCCTTTGGGATTGCGTGCAAACCCTTGCGCCCCTTGATCCGTCATTCGTGTCTGTGACCTACGGGGCGGGCGGCACAACCCGCAAACTTACCCACGAAGCCGTGAGTGCGCTGAGCAGTCAAACAGACCTGACCGTAGCCGCACATCTGACCTGCGTCGATCAAACCCGTGATGAGACGTTGGAAATTGCGCGCGCCTACATGGATCAAGGTGTGCGCCAAATTGTGGCACTTCGCGGCGACGCGCCAAAAGACCAAGCTAAGTTCACACCACACCCCGAAGGCTTTGCATCGTCCCTTGAGCTGATCAGCGCGCTTAAAGCAGAAGGCGTTGAGCACATCCGCGTCGGCGCTTATCCGGATTGCCATCCTGATGCCGCGGACATGAAGGCCAACGTTGAATGGCTGAAACGAAAAATAGACGCAGGCGCCGACAGCGCATTAACGCAGTTCTTCTTTGAAGCCGACACGTTCCTGCGGTTCCGCGATCACTGTGCTGCAGCGGGCATCACTGCGCCGATCATCCCCGGCATTTTGCCGATCGAAACATGGTCGGGCGTGCGCGCTTTTGCCAACGCCTGCGGCACGCCAACGCCGCGCTGGCTTGATGATGCATTCGATAAAGCAACCCGCGACAACCGTTCCGACCTGCTAGCAATTTCACTGGCAACAGAGCTGTGCGATGCGTTGATTACGGAAGGCGTCGAACAGCTGCATTTCTATACGCTGAACAAGCCAGAAATGACGCGGGACGTCTGTCATGCTTTGGGGATTACTCCGCGACTCGAACTTGAGAAAGTCGCCTGATGCCGCGGCGCATCTCAACGGCCAGCGGGTGGATCGCCTCGGACGGATCAAGCCCGACGCGCCGACGTTTGCGGGACAAAAACACCACCGACAACCCACGCCAGTTTCCGGTTGAAGGCGCGTCAGGGTTTTCTACAAAGCGCTCACGCCAGTCACGGGGCAACGGCACGCCGCAGTGATCCAAGTGACCCAACATCCAGTTCAGCGGGATATTCGCCAAACCACGGTCCGCCACATATGCCCCAATCTGCCCGCCCACATCACCGTGCGTACCGCGAAACCACACTTGCTCCATCCGCACACCGCGCCAACCCGGACGGGTCTCCCATTTGACAGGCATATATGCCCGCCGCGTCTCATCAAGCGCCAACGCGTGAAACCCGTGGCGGACATTCTGGCCAAGCGTGTGAGAATGAAACAGGTGCTTCTTTTCGGTGATCCGCCACAGTAGAGGCAACCGTAGCCCAAGGGCTTTGACCGTGTCCCAAACGCCAATCATCTCAATCGGTGTCTCTGGATGGCAATGGGCATCCGAAAACGCGCGCCGCACGTCTGAATTACTGCCGCTTTCGTAATGCCTGTAGGCCGTGCGAATATTGCGCATTGTTGCGTGTTCGCGCTGCAAAAGGCCAATTTTCTCCACCATGCCCGCCAAACTTCGTACAGCATACGCTCCGCGCGAAAACCCAACCAGAACAATTTTGTCGCCTGCCCTGTAACGACTAGACAGATACCCGTAGGCCCGCCGGATTTGCCGGTTGATGCCGCGGCCTACCATGACATCCCACGTCGTGCGCCAGTCATACCACTGGATGCCCGGCTCATAATAAACGGACAATTGCGGGCTTTCACCGACTTCTTGCAGGAGTTTGAACACATGCCCCACGTTCGTCTCACGCCCCGGGTTCAACGATGACATGGTCCCATCAAGGATGATGACATGGGTCACGCTGGCGCTATGCGTGCCTTCCTTGATTTGCTGCGGAGCAGGTCCCCGCGTAATCCACTTGAATAATCGCCTAAACACAACGCGCACTCCTTGGACCAGCCATCGCACAAGCGGCCATCACACCCCAACCAAACTGACGTGAAAACAGTGTAATATTTCGTAACGCAGCCGCAATGGGTCAGTTGTCTGCTCACAGGCCTTTTCCTTGGGACGCAGCTCGGCTATCTGAGGGCCAATCTGATAAGGGATCAAGATCGATGGCACTGGACAAAACTTTCAATGCAGCCGAGGCAGAGGCGCGTCTTTACAAAGCATGGGAGGACAGCGGTGCCTTCAAAGCAGGTGCGAACGCATCTCGCCCCGAGACGTTCTCTATCGTGATCCCGCCCCCCAACGTCACAGGCAATCTGCACGTTGGGCACGCATTTAACAACACGCTGCAAGACATCTTGATCCGCTGGAAACGCATGCAGGGCTACGACACCCTGTGGCAAGCGGGCACAGATCATGCTGGTATCGCAACCCAGCTTGTTACCGAGCGTGAAATGGCCGCCAATGGCGAACCCACCCGTGCCGAAATGGGCCGTGACGCCTTTATTAAGCGCGTTTGGGAACAAAAAACCCGCACACGTGGCAATATCATCGGTCAGCTGAAACGTCTTGGCGCGTCTTGTGATTGGGACCGTGAGGCCTTCACGATGGGCGGCGCCAAAGGTGACCCAGAAGCTGGCAACGGCGCACCAAACTTTCACGATGCTGTCATCAAAGTCTTCGTAGAGATGTATAACAAAGGCCTGATCTACCGCGGCAAACGTCTGGTGAACTGGGACCCCCATTTTGAAACGGCAATCTCTGATCTTGAGGTTGAGAACGTCGAAGTCGCGGGCCATATGTGGCACTTCAAATACCCGCTGGCGGGTGGTGAGACATATACTTACATCGAGAAAGATGCTGATGGCGTCGAAATCCTGCGTGAAGAGCGGGACTATATCTCCATCGCGACCACGCGCCCTGAAACAATGCTTGGGGACGGTGCTGTTGCCGTAAATCCGCGCGATGAACGCTATGCGCCAATCGTTGGTAAGCTGTGCGAAATTCCCGTGGGGCCCAAAGAGCACCGTCGCTTAATCCCGATCATCACCGATGATTACCCCGATATGGACTTCGGCTCTGGTGCGGTGAAAATCACCGGCGCGCACGATCCCAATGACTATCTGGTGGCAAAGCGCGCTGGCATCCCGCTTTATAACCTGATGGACACCAAAGCAGCAATGCGCGCCGATGGCCGCAGCTATGCCGAGGAAGCCGCAACGGCTTTGCGCATTGCGCGCGGCGAGGAAGACTTCGACGAGGCGAAAATTGCCGCGATGAACCTTGTCCCCGATGATTACCGCGGCCTTGATCGGTTTGAGGCCCGTAAGAAAGTGATCGCCAACATCACAGCCGAAGGTTTGGCCGTGATGACCCAAGAGACCTTCACAGATGAGGACGGCAACGAGGCAACCCGAAGCGTGCCACTTGTTGAGAACAAGCCGATCATGCAGCCCTTCTGTGACCGCTCCAAAGTGGTGATGGAACCTATGTTGACGGATCAATGGTTTGTTGATGCGTCGAAAATCGTGGGCCCCGCCCTTGATGCTGTGCGTGACGGCCGCACGACAATTTTGCCCAAGAGCGAAGAGAAAGTATACTTCCACTGGCTCGAGAACATCGAACCTTGGTGCATCTCGCGGCAGTTGTGGTGGGGACACCAGATCCCCGTTTGGTTTGACGGCGACGGCAATCAGTACTGCGCGGCAACCGAAGTAGAGGCCCAAGCACTTGCAGGTGACGGTGTAAAGCTGACCCGTGATCCCGATGTTCTGGACACATGGTTTTCGTCCGGCCTTTGGCCAATCGGCACACTTGGCTGGCCGGAACAAACCGCAGAACTGGCGCGCTACCACCCCACATCAACGCTGATTACTGGTACAGATATTCTGTTCTTCTGGGTTGCCCGAATGATGATGATGCAAATGTCCGTGGTGAACGACATTCCGTTCGACACAGTCTATCTGCACGGTCTCGTACGCGATGCCCAAGGAAAGAAGATGTCGAAAACCACCGGCAACGTGATCGACCCAATTGACATCATTGACGAATACGGCGCCGATGCGTTGCGTTTTGCCAATGCGGCGATGGCGTCTCTGGGCGGGGTGCTGAAACTCGATATGCAGCGCATCGCGGGCTACCGTAACTTTGGCACCAAAATCTGGAACGCCCACCGCTTTGCCGAAATGAACGGCGCTGTGGGCAGCAACGGCATGCGTCCAGAGCCCACCGCCGCAGTCAACCGCTGGATCATTGGTGAGACGGCCAAAGTGTTTGCAGACGTGAACGCAGCGCTTGAAGCTTACCGCTTTAACGATGCGGCAAATGCGCTTTATGCATTTGTGTGGGGCAAGGTTTGTGATTGGTACGTGGAGCTGTCAAAGCCGCTTTTGCAGGGCGATGATGATACGCACAAAGCCGAAACCCAAGCGACCATGGCATGGGTTTTGGATCAGTGTTTGATCCTTCTGCATCCCATTATGCCTTATGTCACCGAAGAACTTTGGGGCACATCAGACGACCGCACATCCATGTTGGTCCATGCAGAATGGCCAAGCTACGGCGCGGACCTTGTGGATCCGGCAGCGGATGAAGAACTGAACTGGGTGATCTCTTTCATCGACGCAGTCCGTTCCGCACGCGCGCAAATGAACGTGCCTGCGGGCCTCTATATTCCGGTTCTCGCGATCAATATCGATCCGGCAGCGCGGGCGGCCTACACCGCCAATGAGGCAATGATCAAACGTCTTGCGCGGATCGATAACCTGTCTAACGCAGCCGAGACACCCAAAGGGGCGATCTCTGTGAACGCAGGTGCATCAAGCTTTGCGCTGCCGCTCAAAGACATTATCGACGTGGACAAAGAAAACGCCCGCCTATCCAAAAACCTGCTCAAGCTTGAGAAGGAAATCAAAGGGCTCGAGGGCCGCGTCAACAATCCAAAGTTCGCACAATCCGCACCTGCGGAAGTGGTTGAAGAAGCCAAAGCGAACCTGTCAGAGCGTCAAGGCGAGGCAGAGATTGTACGCGCAGCTTTGGCCCGCTTGGCCGAGATTTAGGCAGGCACTCACGGGCCTTCGGGCGGCAAGGAAAGGTATTGAACATGAGCAATGATTTTCTGACGCCGCTCGCCCGTGAGTTGCCGGCCTCGGTCCCTTTTGTTGGGCCAGAGGCGCAGGAACGCGCCCGTGGTGAGGCCTTTACCGCGCGGCTTGGCGCAAACGAGTCTGCCTTTGGCCCCTCAACCAAAGCTATTGCGGCTATGCAGCACGCAGCAACTGAGGCTTGGCAATACGCCGATCCAGAGGCGCATGAGCTGAAACACGCTTTGGCTGAGTTTCACAGCGTCAGCCCAGATCACATCATGATCGGTGAAGGCATCGACGGTCTTTTGGCCAATCTAGTGCGTCTCACAATTACTGAAGGTGACCATGCGGTCACGTCGCTTGGGGCCTACCCCACTTTCAATTATCATGTTGTAGGATTTGGCGGCACATTGGCGACAGTGCCATACCAAGACGACCATGAAGACATCCCTGCCCTATGGGCAAAAGCGCAACAGACCCCGCGCACCAAGCTGATGTATCTCTCAAACCCCGACAATCCGATGGGTACGGCACATAGTGCAAAAGTGATTGAGGCAGCCATTAAAGACATTCCAGTAGGCGTTCTTTTGGTGCTCGACGAAGCATATGCAGACACCCATCATGACCTGCCGCAGATTGATGCCAATACCCCGAATGTCGTTCGGATGCGCACATTTTCAAAGGCTTATGGGCTTGCCGGTGTACGGGTCGGCTACGCACTTGGCGCGCCTGATGTCATCGCCGCATTCAACAAAGTGCGAAACCATTTCGGGATGTCGCGGGTCGGGATGGCTGGTGCGCTAGCCGCATTGCAAGACCAAAGCTATCTAAAGCAAACAGTAGCGCAAATCGAAGCATCCAAGGCGCGCATCGCTGACACAGCTCGCGCGCACGGGCTTACCTGTCTGCCCTCACATACCAATTTTGTGGCAATTGATTGCGGCCGTGACGAGGCTTTCGCAGTCAGGGTGATGAACGAATTACTCGAACGCGGCATCTTCGTGCGCAAGCCCGCCGTGGCCCCACAAAGCCGTGCCATCCGCGTGTCCTGCGGCCCGAAAGATGCCATGGACGCATTTGAAAAGGCATTTGCAGCGACTATGGCGAAGTTGGCGTAATTTGAATTAATTCTTGCCTGTTAGCTTTGCCGCCATAAAGTTATGTTTAACCATTGGCTTCTAGCGTGCAGAGTATGTCTTATCGAAAACCCGTGTCTGACCGTGCAGAGCGTTACACAAAGCCGTTCCTATGGAGTTTTGGCGCGCTGCTATTTATGGCGATCTTCGCCATCTACACCATCTGGGGTGCTGTTGGCGTGATGCTCTTTGCCTACAGTTTTGACCTGTTAATCATCAGGCGCATTCCACAAAAAATCAAAAAACGCGCCTGAAAACCTTTAAACATCCTGTGCTTTTATCCCTGCCCCGCCAGAACGCGCGTCGCAGCTTCAAGTGCTCCGTGCCCATGGGGCAAGCCAGTGGCTACAAGCCCTGTTTGAATTATGCCCAACGCACCCAAAATCATTTGCGCATTCACGTGACCCATGTGACCGACACGGAAGAAACCGTCTGACTTTGGATCGTCCTCAGTTGCCATGCCCAACCCGATACCAAGCGTAAGACCCGCATTTGCGCTCACCCAATTTCGCAGGGTCGTCGCGTGCGGGGCGCCGGTGCGCAATGTTGTTACCGCGTGACTGCGCAGCGCACGATCTGCGATGTTCAACTCAAGCGGGCCGTCTTGGGACCAACACTCAAACGCGGCCCAAACGGCTTCGGCCAATACACGGTGCCGCGCCAATACGTTCTCATAGCCTTCTTCGTTGATAATATCCAACGCTTCGCGCAATCCATAAATATGATGCGTCGGGGCTGTGCCGCACCAATGCAGATAGAAAAGCTCTGGGTTCGTGCGCGGGCGCCAATCCCAATAGCGCGACAGGCATCCGTTCGTTTCGCGGATGCCATCGGCTTTGTCGCTGTAGAAAACAAAACTCATCCCCGCCGGCACCATCAGGCCCTTTTGACAACCCGCGACCATCACATCGACGCCCCACTCGTCCATGCGGAAATCATCACAGCCAAAACTAGCGATACAATCCACCATTAACAGCGCATCACTGCCCGCCTCATCCATCAAAGCACGCACGGCAAACACGTCGTTTTTGACTGAGGTCGATGTATCAACGTGCACCATTAAGACCGCTTTGGCCTGAGGTGTCGCCACAAGAGCCTCGGCGACACGGGCGGGATCAAAACTGCTGCGTCTGCCGAAATCCAGAACATGCGCGGTGACGCCCATCGCCTTGGCCATATCCGCCCAGCCATTAGCGAACAGTCCGGTCATGATGACGATCACCTCATTACCTGCCGAAAGCGTGTTGAACAAAGCAGCCTCCCACGCGGCATGGCCGTTCCCGATATACATCGCCACGTGATGCTTGGTCCGCGCCATCGCCTTGAGATCTGCGGGAAGTGTTTCAGTGATCTCAATCAGTTCGCCCTCATAAATGTTGGGCGACGGGCGGTGCATCGCCTGCAACACCCGGTCCGGCATAACAGAGGGACCAGGAATGGCGAGGTAGTGGCGACCGTGGGCAAGCGATGTCATTGTAAATATCCTTGAAAAGCTCGGATCTGTTCCGATGGCCTAGAGCTAGACCGCCGATGCGTGTTGGTCAATTCGTGACCCTTGCGCCAACCTGTTTGCCAGAATAGACCGTAGGTTACGCATCTGCCCTGCCTAACTGAAAGTGCGCAACGACAGTGACCGAAAGATCCCCTCCTCCAACTGATCTAGCCGCGCAAAGCCTTGTTGCTGCGGGCACGCCTCGCACCCTTACGGACCGCGCGCTTTTTAACTGGCTTTGGACACGGTTTTTGCGTCCGCATACGGGCTGGCTGATCATCGCGTTGATCTTTATGGCCATCGAAGGCTCCATGCTGGGGCTGTTGTCGTATATGCTGCAGCCGATGTTCGACACAGTGTTTGTGGGCGGTAACAAAAGTGCTGCTTACGTCGTAGGCGGAGTAATTTTTGGCATTTTTGCAGTTCGTGCCATCACAACTGTTGGCCAACGCGCGATCCTTACGCGCATCGCCCAAAAGACCGAAGGCACCATTAAATCTGATATGGCGCGTCACCTGATGAGCCTCGACATGGGATTTCATCAGAAAAACCCACCGGGATACCTGATTGAGCGTGTGCAAGGCGATGTGCAAGGCGTGAACCAAGTCTGGATGGCGCTGATTACCGGTGCTGGCCGTGATGCAGTGACCCTTGTGGCGCTTTTGGTTGTGGTACTGTCCATCGATTGGGTCTGGACGCTTGTCACCCTAATCGGGCTGCCGCTTATGATCCTGCCAAGCCAACTGATGCAGCGGTTTGTGCGGCGCAAAGCCACAAATGCCCGCGATGTTGCGGCCTCTATGTCGACGCGGCTTGATGAAATTTTCCACGGCATGGCCCCCATCAAGCTGAACCGCTTGGAGACGTATCAAGATGACCGCTACACCGGACTGATCTCGAAACGTGTCCGCGTTGAGGTGCAAGCCGCGATTGGCCGTGCGATGATGTCTGGTCTTGCGGATTTGGTGGCAGGCATCGGCTTTTTCGCCGTACTGGTTTACGGCGCGAGCGACATCATCTCGGGCGAAAAGACCATCGGTGAGTTCATGTCGTTCTTTACGGCCATGGGATTTGCGTTTGAGCCCCTGCGCCGCTTGGCCGGTCTTGCAGGTATCTGGCAAACGGCTGCGGCGGGGATTGAACGCCTCAAAGAGTTGTTTGAAACCACGCCGGATCAGATCAAAGCGCCAGTTTCCGTAACCCCGCTACCTGCAGAAACCGGCGACATTATCCTACGCGACGTGCATCTTAGCTACGGCGATCATCCAGTTTTGCAGGGCGCAAGCTTTACCGCTGTTGCAGGCCAAACGACCGCGCTGGTAGGCGCATCTGGCGCGGGCAAATCGACTGTGTTCAACTTGCTGACTCGCCTCAATGACCCAAGCGCCGGTCAAGTCATGTTGGGCGACACAGACATTACTCAATTTGACATCAACGCGCTACGCTCGCTCTATTCCGTGGTGACCCAAGACGCGCTGCTCTTTGATGAAACAATCCGCGAAAACATTTTGTTAGGTCAGGGCGACGTCACGGACGAACAGCTTGCTGCTGCCCTTGATGCGGCCCACGTCAGTGCGTTTTTGCCCAAGCTTGAACAGGGCATTGATACCCCCGCTGGTCCACGGGGGTCAGCCCTTTCTGGCGGACAACGACAGCGTGTCGCGATCGCGCGCGCACTTTTGCGCGACACGCCGATCTTGCTGTTGGACGAGGCTACATCCGCTCTCGACACCCAATCAGAAAAACTGGTCCAAGATGCGCTTGAGAAGCTTTCAAAAGGCCGCACAACACTTGTGATCGCGCATCGCTTGTCCACAATTCAAAACGCCGACAAGATTGTGGTGATGGACCGAGGGCGCGTCGTTGAGGAAGGCAGCCACGGGGCGCTGATGGCGCTTGGTGGGGCATATGCCGCCCTTCATGCTGCGCAATTCAAAGACGGCAAAACAGTGCACCGCGCACCGTATCTCAGTACCCCGTCCGAGACCGAAGAGGCACCAAGCATCTGGACGTCACTGACTAACCTGTTCCGCCGCTCAACATAATTAACTGTAGGCATAAACCATGACCGACCGCACCGTTTTTACAATCAAAGGGCCTGACCGTCATAGCTTTCTAGCAGGCCTCATCACCAATTCATTTGATGCACAGAGCCCGCTCACATATGCGGCACTGTTGACCGCGCAGGGTAAGTTCGTTGCCGATTTCTTCTTGCTCAATGACGCGGAGCAAGTGTTACTTGATGTGGCTAGTACCCACGCCAGCCTGCTGTTCACGCGGCTGAACATGTACAAATTGCGTGCGGATGTGGCCATTGCGCAAGGTGATCTGTCCGTATCGCTTGGCAGCGGCCATGCTGATCCGCGCCACCCTGAATTACCCAACCGTGCTTATAGCGCCGCAAGCGATAGCAGCGCGCCTTCAGCAGTCGCAGCGGACGCGCTTTCATCCCTAAACGTACGTTTGGCCGTGCCGCAAACGGGGATTGAGCTGACGCCTGACACCTACATTCTTGAGGCGGGGTTTGAACGCCTAAACGGGATCGATTTCAAAAAGGGATGTTTTGTCGGGCAGGAAATTTGCGCGCGGATGAAGCATAAGACTGAACTGAAAAAGGGCCTCGTGAAAGTCGCCCATGACGGCAGCGCAAAGGCCTACACCCCCATCACCAAAGACGGCAAGCCCGTGGGCCATCTCTATTCAGTGTCGGGGAACTTGGGACTGGCGCACATCAGATTTGACCGCGCCGAAGGGATGAGGGCAGATGAAACCGCCCTCACCGTTGTCGATTAGGCGCGCTCTGCGTATTCCATCGTTTCTGTGTTCACGACGATGTCTTCGTCCTGGCCAACAAACGGCGGTACCATTACTTTGAAACCGTTATCCAGAACCGCTGGCTTAAAGCTGTTTGCGGCTGTCTGACCTTTAACGACTGGCTCTGTCTCAACCACTTTGCACACCACCTTTTGTGGCAGCGTTGCGTTAAGCGCTTCGGCTTCGTGGTATTCGATGACGATGGTCATGCCGTCTTGCAAGAATGCGCGGCGCTCGCCCAAAATATCTGCGGGCAGTTCAATCTGCTCATAACTCTCAGTGTCCATGAACGTCAGCATGCCGTCGCTTTCAAAAAGGAACTGCTGGTCTTTTTGCTCAAGGCGGACGCGCTCAACTTTGTCGGCACTGCGAAAACGCTCGTTAAGCTTTGAGCCATTTCGAAGGTTCTTCATCTCAACCTGAGCAAAAGCACCGCCCTTACCTGGCTTCACATGGTCTACTTTCACAGCGGCCCAAAGCCCGCCGTTATGTTCCAAAACATTACCTGGTCTGATCTCATTTCCGTTAATTTTTGGCATTGGTCGGATGTCCCGCAAGTGTTGATATACTATTAACAGCGCCTATATCCTTGGTAACGGAAGCTGGCAAGCAAGGGCCGATTATTACAATTCAGTAAAAAGCCATACGTTTTCATCATGACAGCCATGCAAAAAATACTTCCCCGAATCGCATTGAATGGTCCATAACGACCCGACGTCGATAACAAGACCAACTGTATTTAGGAGACGAGATGCAAGATTTCGTTGATGGCACTGCATTTAACAACGAACAAGGCAACCGCGCACGCAAGCTGTTTGCAGCGGTGGTGCTGGCCGCATTGGACGATGCGATCGCTGATGACAAGAAATACGGAAATGGTCCAGACCAAATCGCCCGTTGGGCACGTTCACGTGACGGCCGCGAGGTTCTAAGCTGCGCAGGTATTGATCCGAACGAACGTGTTGTCGAAGGTTTGATGGACTTTGTTGGCAAGGGCGTACGGACATCCGTGGCACTTAGCCGTGAAGAAAGCGAGCGTCGCAACGCAGCACAGGCAGAAGCCGCTTAAGCGTGCTGCGAAACTCACTGCAAACGAATTAATAGAATGCGTCCTAAGATTTAGGGCGCATTTTTTGTACGTATTTTATCGCGACTGCTCCGGTTACCCTAAGGCTAAAATACAAACGCCCAGATCAATCCAGGCACAACATGTGCAGCCATCAAAACACCACTCAAGCCGACGATCAATTTACTGCCCCAAAAACGTCTTACGATGAAGGCGCCTGCAATCAGGCTCATCCCCATTTCAATCGGCGCGACAATCCCAGCATAATGATTGCGATCCCAATAGCTGAGCGGACTTTGGTAAATCCAATCCGTTAGGGGCCAGAAATGCGCGCGCCCGTCATCATGATGCAGCGGAAAATCAAACAGCAGATGTAAAAGAGCCGCGCCGCAAAGACCAATTGCCCAATCCAGCCGCCACCAAAGCGCCGCAACAAAGCCAGCCCCCCACAAGATAAAACTGTTATCGACGCGAAAAACGGCTTGCCAGAGGTCGGAAAAATAAAGCTCGCCGAACACAATGCGTGCATCAATTCCCATAACAAACAGTGACCACCCCGCCATCACATAGAGCGATGCATCAGGGATCAGCGCCCCGGCTAATGCGGCAGCCGTGACCCGTGACGCGTTCGAGCGCCCAAATACCGCAAGTCCAAAAATCAGATGTGCCGGTGTGTTCATCGTGGCCCTCCGCTGCGGGTCAATGTAAACACAGGTAACGCGAGGGGGCACAATGACAAAAGCAATCATGATACAAGGTGCCGGCTCAAATGTGGGCAAGTCGATCTTGGTGGCTGGCATCGCGCGTGCGTGCGTGCGGCGCGGCATGAGCGTTCGCCCGTTCAAGCCGCAGAACATGTCCAACAACGCCGCTGTCACTGAAGATGGAGGCGAAATCGGCCGCGCCCAAGCGCTTCAAGCAATGGCTTGTGGCGTGGCCCCACACACGGATATGAATCCCGTTTTGCTCAAGCCCGAAACCGACATTGGCGCGCAAGTTATCGTACAAGGCGAGCGTGTTGCCACACTCAAAGCGCGTGATTACGCTGAAGCAAAGCCCAAGCTTATGCATGCCGTCCTTGAAAGCTTTCACCGTCTCGCAAGCACCACCGATCTGGTAATCATCGAAGGCGCAGGCTCACCTGCGGAGGTGAACTTGCGCGCGGGCGACATTGCCAACATGGGCTTTGCCGAAGCCGCAGGGGTTCCCGTCGCCCTGATCGGTGACATTGATCGCGGCGGCGTTATTGCCCAACTGGTCGGCACCCATGTGGTGCTACCCTCAGAAGATCGCGCACGGATTAAGGCCTTCGGCATCAACAAGTTTCGAGGCGATACGAGCCTGTTTGATGAGGGGCTAACTGCAATCATAGATCACACGGGCTGGACGTCGTTGGGCGTAAGCCCTTGGTTTGCCGATGCTTGGAAACTACCTGCCGAAGACGTGATGGATGTTGCCAGCCGAACCGGTGGGGCGTTCAAAATTGCCGTGCCGCGCCTTGGCCGCATTGCAAATTTTGACGATCTGGACCCGCTATCATCCGAGCCGGACATCACAGTTGAAATCATTGAGGCCGGACGCCCCCTGCCCGCTGATGCGCAGCTGGTTTTGATACCGGGCAGTAAATCAACGATCGCCGATCTGGCCCATTTCAAGCAACAAGGTTGGGACATAGATCTGCAGGCCCATGTGCGGCGTGGTGGTCATGTGTTGGGTATTTGCGGTGGTTATCAGATGTTGGGGACCAAAATCCATGATCCCGATGGCATTGAGGGACCGGCTTGTTCCGTCGATGGGCTGGGTCTGCTTGACATTGAAACGGTCATGCACCCCCAAAAACGCCTTAGCTTATCATCCGGGTTTCACACAGCATCCGGCCAGCCCGTTGATGGGTATGAAATCCACTTAGGCAAAACGACAGGCAAAGACTGCGACGCTGCGTGGTTGACCCTAGATGGGCGCTCTGAGGGGGCCGCATCCGCGAATGGCAGGATCAAAGGGTGTTATCTGCATGGCCTTTTTGCAGCAGATAAATTTCGCGCAGCGTACCTTGCAGAATTAGGCGTCACGTCCCGACAGCTCGATTATCAAGGCGATGTAGAGGCCACACTTGATGCGCTTGCTGATCACCTAGAAAAGCATATGGATATTGACGCTTTGTTGGCATGCGCCGCTGATGTACGCAGACCTACGGCCTAATCTAGATCGATACTTGCCATTGCGCGGTGAATTTCGCGCCGTACCAGTTTTCGGACATTACGGCTGATCTGCTCACCCAACTCGCCTTGAAGCTCCTCACGGACAAGTTTACCGATCAACTCGCGCAGAGCATCTTCATCCATAACATGCTCTTGGAACATGTTTTCGTCTTCAGCTGAATTTGCCGAAGTTTCCGGACCAACCTCATCCGCCACGATTGATGACAGGTCCGCATCCGACAAAAGCGCCGCCTCAGCTTCTTGATCCTCATATGGAGGCACCTGAGACGCCGGGGATTTTGCGTCACCGGTAAAAAACGCCACGA
>NZ_CBFHHE010000002.1:0-84743 GCF_965655635.1 Nereida sp. | reverse complement strand
TGCAACACTAGCCGAGCATCCCGCGCGCGACAACAGGTTGCTGCGCAAACGGTAAATCACACGCGTAATGTGGTTACTTGCTCAGGCCTTTGAGAATACGATCAAGCTGTTGGCCCTGCTTGGATTTTTTCGTCGGACCATCTTTGACCAACTCATAGTAACCAGCGGGGTCATATGTCTGAATGCCGAGCTCCAGATAATCAGCAGTCAAAAGTCCCATGGCAACCAGCACCCCGTAGGATGCACGCCGTTCGTCTATCAACGCGCTAATGCGTTGTGTGCGCGCGTTCAACAGTTCCTGCTCAGCATCAAGCACATCAAGTGTCGTCCGTGCACCAAGCTTTGCTTCTTCACGCACCCCGTTAAATGCCGTTTGTGCAGCACGCACCTGACGCTCGGCCGACTCAATTTGTGCCCGTCCAATAGACAAATCCGCAAAGGCGTTCTCAACTGATTGACGCACATCGTTGCTCGCAACATGCACATTTGCCAGGCTTGCGTCACGACGCGCTTGAGCTTGGCGCACCAGGGACGACAGACTACCACCTTGGTAAATTGGCTGACTTAGTTCGATTTGGGCGGTTTCGATCGTGTCAAAATCATCATCAACCCCGATAACGCCCTTAAGCGTTACTGTGCTGCCCATAGCTGCTTCGGCGCGTGCTACATTCAACTCGGCAACGGTCACTTCACGCTGCGCACGCTTTACGCTTGGGTGGTTACGCTGTGCAAATTCTGCCGCCGCTGCGATTGATTTTGCAGGACTTGGAACAGGCTTGACCGCTTGCAAATCACCCGGCTTACGCCCAACGGCGTTTGCATATTCCGCCATTGCACGGCTAAGCGCACCTTGCGCAGACGCAAGATCACCACGCGCGCTGGCCATACGAGCCTCTGCAAGGGCAACATCTGTTCGCGTCACTTCGCCGACGTCAAAGCGGTCCTGAGCGGCGCGCAATTCGCGGTTCAGCAAGGTCAGGTTATTATTGCGAAGCGCCACCAATTGGCGCTGACGCCGGACGTCAAGATACGCGTCAATTGCGCGGAGCAAAATCTGCTGTTCAGCCAAAACAAGCCCTTCACGACCCGCCAGAACAGCCTCTTTAGCGGCCTCTGCCCCAAGCCGAGAGCGGTTGTTATCGTAAAGTGTGATCTGCGCCGAAAGTGTTCCAGAAGCGCTGTAGTCAAACGAATTCAAAAAATTTTGGTTTGTGCCAGTCGCCGCCGCAGAAAAAGCAATGACCGGCTTCAGCGCAGCCATTGACTGCGCCACATCTTCGTCAGCAGCACGTAGCAGCGCGCGCTGCTGTTGCAACAGACCCGAGTGTTTGTAGGCCCCGATCAACGCGTCTTTTAAACTATCCGCAGCAGATGCCTGAGGCACCAGAGCTGAAAAGATGGTGATCGCAGTTGCAAGAAGATACGCGAGACGACGAGGCGTTGAGAACATTAGAAAAGCTTCCTAGAGATCAGCTGCGGGCGCGAAAACCACGTCCCACCTTAGCTGAACTATCTAGTATAGTTTTCAGAGTGTCAAAGCTGAAAGGCAGTTGCCGCTTGGAAATCTGGCAGGATCGGCGCGTTTGCGTTGAATGCGAAACGCCAGCTCACTTTACCATCTTGTTTGTGACCGATCATGGCGCGGCCAAGCGCGTTTTCCATCATAATCGCACCAATACGGCCGCCGTCTTTTAGCTGTGCCAGCAACGCATCCGGTACAACTTCCACGCCACCGTTAATCACGATCACATCAAAAGGCCCCTCAGAAGCCGCCCCATCCGCTAAGCCACAATCTTTGACGGCCGCGTTATCGATACTGTTTTCTGATAGATTACTCTGAGCAATCTCGGCCATCTCAGCATCACTTTCCAAACCAACAACAGCCCCAGCCATATGTCCCAAAACCGCCGTGGAGTAGCCGTGCCCACAGGCCACGTCGAGAACAAGGTCGTCAGTGTCGATGGTCAGCGCATCAAGAAGCTTGGCAAAGCTGCGTGCTTCTAACAAAACACGCCCCCCGCCCAATGCAACTTCACCGTCCATGTAAGCCGCTTCACGCTTTGAGGATGGTACGTAGACCTCACGCGGGATCGACAACATTGCATCAATAATCGGGAACTTCGTGACGTCCGACGGACGTACTTGTGTGTCGACCATTATGCGGCGGCGTGTTGCAAAATCGCTCATATCGTAGATCCCGTTGGCTGCTGGATATGTCCGTGCTTTTGCCACAGCACAAAGAAGGCTGCAATGGCGTTCGCAGTCAGTACGCAGCAGACGATTTTGGGTTGTGCAATGGCAACTGCACCGCTAAATCAACGCTACACCACGCGATTGCATTGCAAACGCACGAGGCGAGTTGGCGGAGTGGTGACGCAGCGGATTGCAAATCCGTGTACACCGGTTCGATTCCGGTACTCGCCTCCATTTACACCTCAAGACATAGCCGCTGTTACGGTGATGCACTTTAGATATCGCATGCAATTAAAAACTATATTTCGTACATTGAAACGCGGGAAAACCGGATCGGTCTGTAAACTTCAGCGCTATTACTTAATCACGATGGACGTGACGATATAACTCTTCAAACTTATATACCCAGCTAATGCACAAGTGTAGCAAATGGCGTAAACGCGCACAGACTACTTAACGCCAACCTTTAGGTCACCAGAAACGATAAGATGCCTGCCAGCGCTTGGTATTGCGCACCTTAAATTCCATAGGATTAGCCTAAATTTGGTTGAGCCAAGGCTACAGTAGCCTTGGAACACAGAGAGTGGTCCAAGTGACCCCCCTGCCCTCCGCTAGCGAAACAGCCGCAAAGTGATCGGCAACGCCGCAGCCTCACCCATCATTCTGTCTGCTGACAACCGACCTATGAGATGCGCAAATGCAACCTCACGTTACACCGTGACATCATGCAGGAACGAATAAGTCTTTGTACTCTTCGCGTAGCGCCTTCTTCTGCACTTTGCCCATCGTGTTGCGTGGAAGCTCAGGAACAACAATCAGTTTTTGCGGGTGCTTGAAGCGGGCAAGCGAGGTTGAGATACTCTGTTTGACCGCATCAAGATCAAGTTCTGCCCCAGGTTTGGCAACAAGAATACCAAGGACCGTTTCGCCAAAATCTGGATGTGGAACTCCTACGACTGCACTTTCAAGAACACCATCTTCGGCATCGAGCAGCAATTCAATTTCCTTTGGGTATATATTATAGCCACCCGAAATAATCAGATCCTTGTTGCGCCCAACGATGTGCAGATAGCCATCTTCGTCGATCTGGCCCAAATCCCCTGTGATGAAAAACCCGTTCTCACGTAGCTCCTCTGCTGTTTTTTCGGGCATCTGCCAGTATCCCTTAAAGACGTTGGGTCCACGTATTTCGATTTCGCCGATCTCGCCTTGAGGCAAAGTAGCTCCGGTATTGCTGTCGGTAATTTTGACCTCAACACCCGGAAGCGGGAAGCCAACCGTACCGGCGCGACGCTCGCCCTGGTAAGGGTTAGACGTATTCATGTTGGTCTCGGTCATGCCGTAACGCTCAAGAATACGGTGGCCTGTGCGCTGTTCGAATTGTACGTGGGTTTCCGCCAACAAAGGCGCGCTTCCAGAAATGAACAGACGCATGTGCTGCGCAAGATCTTTTGTAAAACGCGGATCCTCCAATAAACGCGTGTAGAAGGTCGGGACCCCCATCATCGTGGTTGCCTTGGGCATATGGGCAATGATCACATCCAGATCAAACTTAGGCATAAAGATGACTTTACTACCCGCCAGTAACGCTATGTTTGTTGCCACAAACAGCCCATGGGTATGAAAAATCGGAAGCGCATGAAGCAGCACATCATCGGATGTGAACGCCCACTCTTTTGTCAGAGTTGTGCAGTTTGAAAGCAGGTTGGCTTGCGTCAGCATGGCACCTTTTGAGCGACCTGTGGTCCCAGACGTATAAAGGAACGCGGCCAAGTCATTTTCCGAGCATTCAACCGCTGAAAATACAGAAGCCATGAGGGCGGCTTTGGTAGCAAAACTACCGCTGCCGTCGCTATTCATAGTCTCAAGAATGGCACCATTTGCCGCGGCGATGGGGGCCAAAGCCTCAGACCGCTTGCCATCGCACAGCAGTATGCGCGCGCCGCTATTTTCAACAAAGTACGAGACTTCATCAGGCGTGTAAGCCGTGTTCAAAGGTAGGAACACGATCCCAGCCTGAACACATGCCGCGTAGACGGCTAAAGCTTGGGGGGATTTGCCGATCTGAACTGCAACACGGTCGCCGGGCTCGACACCCGATTCCACCAGCACATGTGCATATTGCGCGGCCAGATCAAGGAACTGACTATGGGTAATGATTGTCCCGTCAGGCGTCTCCAAGAAAGGTGTTGCCTTACCTTGGTGCCGTCCGAAAAGTGTATCAAATAACGGGTTCGCCATGATCAGTCTCCTTAACTTTTGGGCGCGACCGATCCGCTCAGCGCTTTGACAGCAGCGGATGCGACGACAGTCCGTTCGCCCACGAATTTCTCGTGGTTTTGTGAAATTTGGGAAACATCGTAGAGGTAATTCACCATTGCCCCATTAGATTGCTTGCGCCCGTTTGGTGACGTGTCTGCCTCTGCGTGAACGGCGTAAACCAGCGCGCCATTGCCCAAGTGGAACCGCGCAACAGGGTCGAACGGCATCCCATCGGACCTTTTCGCCTCAAGCAAATAATGCGCCGCAACAGCTTGGTTGTCGGCCTCTTCTAAGATGTCCAAGTCAGTACCGCCAAGCCATTTATTCAGCCCCGGAATTGGGGAAAGCGTCACGAATGTCGACAAGTTAGGTAGGTCCTTTGACAGATCAGAGACGACTTGCTTGATCAGAGAATTGCCAAACGAAATACCGGCTAAACCTGCTTGGCAGTTCGAAATTGAGTAAAAGACCGCTGTGTCGGCATCTTCGGCTTCAATCTCTACGCGGTCATTTGTGAGCAAGCCCTGAACAGAATTGGGCACACCCTTCGTCAAAGCCACCTCCACGAAGATGAGTGGCTCGTCTGCCATCGACGGGTGAAAAAAGCCAAAACAACGCCGATCAGTCGGTTTTAATCTGCGGCGCAAATCATCCCAGCTATCAATTTCGTGCACCGCCTCGTAGGCAATGATTTTTTCAAGGATTTCCGCAGGGCTTGACCAATCGATGGGCCGCAGCACCAAAAAACCACGATTGAACCACGACGCAAATAAATGCCTGAAATCTACGTCTACCGGTTCCAGATCAGGGCGGTTTTTCATCATGCCCAACAGGTCCTTGCGCATCTGAACCAATTGTCCGGTCGCACCAGGAACCTGATTAAGGCGTCGTGCTAGTTCCTGACGGCGCGGCTCACATGCGGCAGCAAAGGCACAGTACGTGCCTTTGGCCGGTTTCTCTCGGTACTTCTCTAGCGAACTGATGACGTCATCCGGGTTGATCTCAAGATCATGAGCCATGAATTCGAAAAACGCTGTTTTCTCCTCATGGGTCATACCCGCGTAGCGATCCAGCAGGTTGCGTGCCAGAGTGACACCTGACACCTCTCCGTGACTGCTAAGCAGGTCTTCGCACAACTCCGATGCGGTTCTGTCAGCAACTTCATTCGAGAGCGCCTTTTGATAGCGCCGCTCAAATACAGTTGAAACCAACTCGCTGAAATAGCTCACATCGCCTCTCCTATCATGGCTTAAAGCATCAGAATTACGATAATTATGGAAAGTGCGGCTAATGTCGACAGGCCTGGCAATTCAAAATTGAATATAGGAACGCCAAATCGTCCCCTGCGGCTTCAATGTCTTTGCCTAGTTCTATCAACAAGGCTTTCACAGAATCGGGCAATTCCCTGGGTGGAAGTGATCTCAGCAACGGCGAATATTCGATCGACCATGGACTTCCACAAAGAGTAAAAAACGCGTCAGCGACGTTACTTTTGTCACCACCCCCTCAACGAGAATAACAATTTTTACTTTTTTTCAATTACTTAAAAATCTTAAACCTCAACAAAATGAAACAATTTGCATTAGTGTTTTCATTGTTTAGAATTCAAGGTTCGCAACCGCGCTCATGTGGTTGGTAAATGGACGGTGGTTTCGTTTGGGAGGACAGGACTGCTGTCTTTTGGGAGGAAAAATATGAATAATCTACTCGGAGCAACAGCGTGTGTCGCGGCTATTTTCACCGCCAGCGTTGTTTCAGCATTTGAATGCAAACGATCAGAAGCAAATTTTGACAAGCCCAGCGGCTTCCCGGAACGCGCCTTGACTATGGTTGTGCCATATGGCCCAGCCGGCGGCTCAGGCCAAGTTGCAGCTGCAATGGCTGAAGCCGTGACAGAGTTGACTGGCATTCCGATTAATCGCGACCACAAGCCAGGTGGGTCCGGGATGGTCGGCATGACAGCCTACATGGCTGCGCCTGCCGATGGCTACAACGTTCTGGAGCACATCGACGACGCCTCATCGGCACACGCTCTGAACTCTGCCCTACCTAACCCCGCGGAAGATTTGATCCCCCTGGCAATCAGCCAGGTGACCTTCAGCCAAATTTACATCCGCAGCAACGAGACCCGCTTTACCGACTGGCCCTCCTTCGTAGCATGGGTAAAAGCGCAGGATGGCAAGGCTACTATCGCCAACGTGTCCAAAGAAGGCTCAATGGAACGGGTGACGATGAAGTTCATCACCGACGCAACAGGCATGTCAATCCAGCAGATCTCTTTCGACAAGGGCGCTCCGCGCTACGGCGCTTTGCTCGGCGGCCAAGTCGACGCGCTGTTTGAACAACCAGGAGACGTGGGGAACTTCCTCGAAGCGGGGCAGTTCAAGCCAATCCTGACAATCTTCGGAGAGCGCCCCGATGCCTTCGCAGAAGTGCCGACCCATCTCGAATCTGGCATGGATTTCGAGGCGCTGCTGCGCTTCCGCGGTTTCTATGTACACGCTGACGCCCCTGCTGACCGTGTTGAGTGGCTAAAGTGGGCTTTCCAGCGAGGCTATTGCGAGGACAGCTATCAAGCGTTCAATGAATCCAAGTTCATGACCGTGATCGACAGCTACCGCGAAACCGAAGGCGCGAAAGACTTGATTACGCGATCCATTGCGCAGTATCGGGACGTCTACAAGGCCATGGGCATGGAAGTGCAATAAGCACTAACACCACGCTTTGCGCGGCGCCCACGGCGCTGCGCACATTCAAAACCTTATAGGGGTACTACGTGGGACATTTAACGCGCGCACATCTGCTTGAGGCATTAGCTTTCTTACTGATTGTAATCACCTTTTATGGATTTTCATTCGAATTCAACCAGCCGATAGAAATCTATCGCTATGGCGCCACAGCATGGCCTCGCGTAGTCATTGGCTGTCTACTGTTTGCGACACTTGGCAATATCTGGTTTCAATATTGCAACGGGTCGTTATCGCAGGGCACGATCGGTTCGAGCAATGATGAGGCTGATCTAAGCGATCCAAAAACAATCCGGAGGATGACGGCAGTCTTGCTAACGCCCATTGTATTTGCGTGGCTCCTCAAACCGGTTGGAATCTATTTCTCCGCGCCGTTTTTCATCGCCGCCATTATCTGGCTATTTGGCGAGCGCCGCTGGAAAGCAATCGTGATCATGACGGTCTTTATTTATCTATTGTTCATAGGGCTGTTCCTCGTAATACTGAACGCACCATTGCCCCAGGGCAACATATCACCGTTCTATGACTTCAGCGCGTGGATACTTACTATGAACGCAAAGCTGCAAGGAATCTGAACGCGCAATGATAGAGAATTTTCTGGCTGGATCTGCAGCCCTTTTTGGCGACCCATTCACTATTGGCATATTTGTTTTCGGCGTCATCGGTGGCATGCTGTTTGGGGCCATTCCCGGCGTAAGTATGCTGACCCTTGCCGCCATCTTGCTCCCCTTCACAGCAGCGCTTGAGCCCGCGCAAGGCGTGATGCTTTTCGCGGTGATCTACTGCACGGGGACCTATGGTGGCGCGATCACGGCAATTCTTTTCAACATACCCGGTTCAGCTGAGAATGCGCCGACGGCCTTCGACGGCTATCCAATGACCCAGAACGGACAATCCGGCAAAGCCGTAGGTGCCGCGGTGCTATGCTCTGCAATCGGCGGCATAGCTTCATCCTTGGTCATGATGGCGGCGACAGAGCCGCTGGCCAATTGGGCTATTCGCAACATTGGACCACCGGAAATCTTCGCTTTGGTATTCTTTGGCCTGGCCGTCGCCTCCTCAATAGGCGCGCGCACTATCTGGAAGGGCTGGATGTCTGTTCTGATCGGACTCTTAATCGCGACGGTTGGACAAGACCCCGTTGGCGGCATTAACCGCTATAACTTTGGCATGGTGGATTTAGCAGCCGGGATTGCATTCGTGCCCGCAATCTTAGGCTTTTTCGCGGTATCTGAAATATTTGTACAGGCCGAGAAAAAGGCGAGCGGCAAATATAAAGCACCCAAAGTATCCATGACCTTCCCTTCATGGTTGGAGCTATGGATGCACAAAGTTGCGGTTCTCAGGTCCATCATCGTCGGCTTTTTATGCGGCATCTTGCCAGGCATAGGAGCTACATTGGCTGCCTTCATGAGCTATGGTGAGGCCGTACGCTGGTCCAAAACTCCTGAAGAATTCGGCAAGGGCAAGCTGGAAGGCGTGATCTCCGCAGAGACAGCCAACAATGCTGCTACGGGCGCTGCCATGATTCCTTTGCTGGCGCTGGGTCTACCAGGTGGTGCGCTGACCGCGATGATGGTCGCTGTGTTCCAAATGCATGATCTGCAGCCTGGACCACTGGTCTTTATGCTGTCACCCGATCTGATCTGGATCGTCTTTGCGGCGATGTTCTATGCCAACCTATCGATCTTGGTAATTGGCCTTGTTGAAACAAAAACGATTCTGAACCTACTGAAGATCCCGTTTCAGTTTCTCGCGCCGCTAATCTTGATGTTGGCAACAACCGGTGCCTATATCGGCCGCGGTTTAGTTCTAGACGTCATTGTAATGTTTCTCGCTGGCATCTTTGGCTATCTGCTGCGCCGCTCTGGGTTCTCAATCCCCGGTATCGTACTTGGCCTGATCCTTGGTAAAATTGGCGAGCAGAACTTCGCGCAAGGTATGCAGATGGTACATTACGATCTAGGTACCTATTTCTCGCGTCCAATTTGCGCATTTTTGATAGCCGCAGGGGTTTTGACGCTAGCCACTAGCCTCTACCGGGCCTTTAAATCAACCAAAGCCAGTGCGTAGGCCGCTGGCAAAGCCAAGGAATTTGTTGGGATGAATGATACCAGCATTGAAGCGATCGTGGCGCTGGCGAAAGCTGCCCAAGCCCAATATGAGGCAGAAGGCTCACAAGAGCGCTATAACCGTGCCGCTCAAGCAGTAGCTTGGGCCATTATGGAACCAGCCCGCAATCGCGACTTGGCGGAACTTGCTGTGCAAACAACCGGCCTTGGTAATGTGCCCGATAAGATCACCAAAAACTATCGCAAGACCTTTGGCTTGATGCATGATCTCAAGGATGCCCTAACCTTTGGCGTGATGTCGGATGATCCGACATCGGGCATCACGGAAATCGCGCGCGCTAAGGGAGTTGTAGCGGCTATTGTACCCTCGACCAACCCAGCTGCCACACCTGCCAATAATATTATAAATGCGCTCAAATGCGGCAATGCAATTATTGTGGCACCCTCCCCTAAAGGCGTAGCCTGCGCTGAGAGACTGCTAGACTATATTTACACCGAATTTACCAAGATCGGCGAAGATCCGAACTTGGTGCAGATGATCCCCCCTCCCGGCTCAAAGGAAAAGACACAAGCGCTCATGGATGCATGCGACATGATCGTTTGTACCGGGAGCCAGAACAACGTGCACCGCGCTCAAACCGCAGGAACGCCCGCAGTCGCCGTAGGCGCAGGCAACGTCACTGTGATCGTGGACGAAACCGCCGATCTGGACGAAGCAGCTAAAAAAATTCGCGCCTCCAAGTGCTTTGATAATGCCACCTCTTGCAGCTCTGAGAACTCGGCTGTTGTGGTCGATGCAGTTTATGACGCCTTTGTCGCCGCGATGGCGCGGGCGGGCGGCGCACTGGTAGACGATGAGGATGGGATCGTAGCAAAGCTCTGGCCTAATGGGCATTTGAACCGTTCGGTGATTGCACAAGATGCGGACAAAATGATTGCAGCACTAGATCTCGATGTGCCGGAAGGAACCGACTATATTGCGGTCCCAACCCGCGGTATTGGCCCGGACCATCCTCTGTCTGGCGAAAAACTGAGCCGGGTTTTGGCGCTATATCGCGCTTCCGATTTCGACGAAGCCGTCACCGTGACACGCCGCATCCAGGTGTATCAAGGCGCGGGCCATTCCGTCGGTCTCCATTCCAATGATGACAACCGCGCAAGAGCCCTCGCCACAGCCATCCCCACTAGCCGGGTGATCGTCAATCAAGCCCATACATTTGCTACCGGTGGAGCCTTCACCAACGGCATGCCATTTTCCCTTTCCATGGGCTGCGGTACATGGGGCGGAAATTCAGTGGGCGAAAACGTCAACTACCGCCACTTTATGCAGTCCACCAAGATCATCCGTGAAATTCCAACGCGTGAACCAAGCTTAGACGCAATTTTTGCCGAGTATTGGGACGAAGCAGGCCGATGAAGTTTGATCTAGCAACACCGCCCCGCGGGACAGTTCGCGACTGGCTCAATGAGCGGGGAAATGACTGTCGTCCTGCTTTTGTCTTCCCAGAAACTGGTGAAACGTTGACCTGGGCTGCACTCAGATCCCACTCAAAACAGGTGGCCGGAGATCTCACAGCGCAGGGTATCGCGAAGGGCGAAAGTGTCATCGTGATGCATCCCAATGGGCTAGAAGGTATAAGAGCTCTTTTCGCCGTCCTTTACGGCGGGTTTCGAGTGACAATGCTGAACCTTGCAGCAGGCCCAGATGCACTTGCCTATGCAATGAAACATTCCAAGGCGCGTCTTGCATTCGTACATGACGACCAAATAACAACCTTTGACAAAGTGCGCCCAGACGCCCTGGAGCTTTACAGGCCAACCGATGCGGCCGTACCACTGCATGACATAACTACTGATGACGACGCACTTTTGATGTACACCTCCGGCACCACTGGACGACCTAAAGGTGTTGTGCATTCGCAATCTAGCTTGCTTGCCGGGGGCTGGACCGTCAGCGTCTCCCACGAGTTAACACCGCAAGATCGCGGTATGGGAGTTTTGCCGTTTTATCATATCAACGGGCTTTGCGTATCGGTAATGGGCGCCTTGGTGTCCGGAGGATCGCTCGCCATGGTCTCTCGGTTCTCAGCCAGCAAGTTCTGGGATCAGGCCGCCGATGGGGGTATTACGTGGTTCTCCGTTGTACCCACAATCATCAGCCATTTGCTCCATGGAAAGGCCGAGCCCCACCCTAGCCATAAACCTCAGCTGCGCTTCGCACGCTCGGCCTCTTCGGCGCTTGCGGTCGAAACTCAGCGTGCCTTTCAGGATCGGTTTGGGCTGGCAATCGTGGAGTCTCTTGGAATGACGGAAACGGCAGCGCAGTGCCTCGTCAATCCTCTTAATCCCGAACTCCATAAAATTGGATCAGCCGGCCAAGGGATAAGTAATGAGGCGCGGATTGCGGACGATAACGGTACGGAATGCCGCCGCGGTGTCGAGGGTGAAATCCAGGTCCGAGGTCCGAATGTGATGAAACGATATTTAGATGATCCAGACACCACAGCCGCAGCATTCCACGGTGACTGGCTTCGGACCGGCGATTTGGGGCGTATGGACAAAGACGGCTACGTCTTTGTCACTGGGCGGCTCAAAGAGCTAATTATAAAAGGTGGAGAAAACATCGCTCCACGCGAGATTGACGAGGCGTTATACGAGCACCCAGACGTTGTCGAAGCAGCCGCCTTTGCTCGACCATGCGACAGCTACGGCGAACGCGTAGAAGCAGCGGTACGCCTGAGCGAAGCCTCAACTGCTAAAGACGCGGAACTACTCTTGCTGTGCATCGAACGCGTCGGAAAATTCAAAGCGCCCGACGTCGTCCATATTCTGCCCGAACTGCCCAAGGGACCATCTGGAAAAATTCAGCGGCTCTACCTGAACGAAATGATCTACGGCGGAAATTAATCCGGGGCGAGCTGGCTTTCAATTCAAGCCGCTTAAGATCAGCCGGCACCCCATTAAGAAGAACGCGATCAACACCGCCTTACGGAAGAATTTCTGGCTCACATGGGCCCGCAACTCTTCGCCAATGCGAAATCCAACTAGCACTACGCACAACGCGAAGGCTGATTTCACAAACATCGGAAGGGTCAAGACTCCTGCCACCAACTGACCAGCGCCTAATGGTAACGCACCTGCCAGAAACAGAAAACCCGTAGCGCCGATAAAAGTCTCTTTCGAGACACCTCGTGCGACCAGATACATCGCAACCGTGGGCGACCAAATCGAACTAATCCCACCAAGTGTCCCAGACAGAATTCCAAATCCCAAATGCCAGCCACGCCCCGGCCCCAGGTCGAAGCTGATCGGGAACAAAAGATTCAAAGAAAACACAACCATTGCAATACCAATCGCCACGGTCAAAAGCGCTGTAGGGTAATCGGCGATGAACATGGACGTTATGAAAATGCAGACCATGATCGCTAGCGCAAAAAGCCAGTATTCTTGGATAATTTCCCGCTTTTCTGGGGCATGGGCAAACTGCAGCGCGTTAGTGGCGAGGATCGACAACCACAGCAATGGAATTGCTTCGGTCGGTGGCATGATCAGCGTCAGGAACGCCATGGAGGCTGCAGGCAAACCGATCCCAAGAAAGCCTTTGACGATCGCGGCAAAGAGGAAAATCAGGACAAGAACTGCCGTTTGAAAAGGATCAAAATCCTGAGTGAGTGTTACTAGCAGTTCGGTCACAAGCAGGTCATCCGGTCAAGCAGTTTGGCAAGGCTCATCGCCTCGCGCCCGGCGACATCGGCGATCTGACAGCGGCAAGAAAACCCGTCCGCGACGACAACGGTATCAGGCAGTGCGGCACGGACAGCAGGCGCAAGAGACAGCTCCGCCATTTGGCGCGAGACCTCTTCGGTTTCAGCCTGATAGCCAAAGGGGCCGGCCATCCCGCAACATGAACTTTCGATCATCTGCGCCTTTGCCCCCTCAATCCCAGAGATGACGTCCACGGTTGTCTGTGCGACACCCATCGCCTTTTGATGGCAGTGGCCATGTACCACCACATTCGTCTCAGATCGGGCAGTAAGGTGATCTGAATGTTGTGCAATAAATTCGGCAAAGGTCAAAATCTGCGCGCCATCGTCTGCGGTCCAATCAGAGATCAGGTTTACCGCTTCGTCGCGAAACATCAATGTGCATGAAGGCTCTAGCCCGACAATTACCTTTCCAGCATCTAAAGCGTCTCGCATCGCTATTGTCGTCCGTTCCAATTCAGCCTTCGCCTTGTCGGGCAGTCCGGCGGACAGGTAGGTGCGCCCACAGCATAGCGGACGGCCCTTGATAGATAACACGCCGACACTGAACCCAGCACGCTCAATCACGCGCTGCGCGGCAGCTAGGGTTTCAGGGTCGAAGTATCGGTTGAAGGTATCGGCAAAGAGCAAAACCTCGCCATCCGGTTTTCCTGCAAAAGCCCTTTTGAACGCGGGCAGCTTACGGGATGTACTGAAGCCAACAAAGTGGGCCAGGCCACGACTCGCATTGGCCAGTGGAGCAAGTTTAGTCGCCGCGGAAGCCATGCGAGGCAGAGATGCAATGATCCTATCACGCAATTTCAGACCCACCGAAGCTACCCGCGCGGCCTGAACCTCCGCCTTCATCTTGGCCATATCAATAGACATCGGGCATTCGCTTTTGCAGGCTTTGCAACCTACGCAAAGTTCCATCGCTTCAGCCATCTGATCCGAAGTAAAAGCATCCTTTCCGAGCTGCCCTGTCAAAGCCAAACGAAGCACATTGGCGCGCCCACGGGTGAGGTCCTTTTCATCACCGGTCACCCTAAAAGAGGGGCACATGACCCCAGTCGTACTTTTCCGGCAGGCACCGTTATTATTGCACATCTCCGCGGCGCCGGTCAGACCGCCGGGCCAATCCGACCAGTCGAACACCGTGGAACGGTTTTGCGGATCATAGTTTTCGGGCCAGCGGGTCAGGCTACGCTCATCCATCTTGGGCGCACGAACAATTTTGCCAGGGTTCATCACACCGCCAGGGTCGAAGCGATCCTTGACCTCTTCGAACGTGCGCACCATCCGAACTCCATACATGCGTTCGTGAAATTCGGACCGGACAATGCCATCCCCATGTTCACCAGAATGCGAGCCTTTGAATGCCGCTACGAGATCAAAGGCTTCTTCGGCAATAGCGCGCATCTGGCGCAGCCCCATATCCTGTCGCAAGTTCAGCACCGGGCGCACGTGCAGCAGTCCTACAGAGGCGTGGGCATACCACGTTCCATCCGTACCATGTTTGCGAAAAACCTCCGTTAGCTTTGTGGTGAAGTCTGCCAGATGCTCTAAAGGGACCGCGCAATCCTCAACAAAGGAAACCGGTTTACCTTCGCTCCGCATCGACATCATAATGTTAAGCCCTTGGGTCCGCACGCCCCAGATTTCGGCCTGAAAGCTTGGATCCTCAGCCTCTACAACTCCGCCCTCACGTTTACCCGGATCACCCCAGCGAAAACCGAGCTCTGCCATCAGATCGCCCAGGGCACTCAGGCGGCGGCGATTTTCGGCGTTTGTTTCGGCAAATTCGACTAAAAGCAGCGCTGCCGGCTCGCCTTTGACAAACCTATCAACTATCGGCTTGAACTGAGGTATGCCACGGCCCAGACGGATCATATTGTGATCCACAAGCTCCACAGCAACTGGGTTCAGTTTAACAATATGCTGTGCGGCGTCCATTGCCGCATGAAATGTGGGGAAGTGGCACACGCCCAGCGTTTTGGTTGTTAACGTCGGCGAAAGTTTTAAATCTAGAGATTTCGTAATCGCCAGCGTTCCTTCAGACCCTATCAAAAGCTGGCCCATATTCGGGGCATCTCCCAAAAGGGCGTCGATATTATACCCGCCAACGCGGCGCAGAACCTTCGGGAAACGCGCCCGAATTTCTACTTCCTCGCGCAGGGCCAAGGCACGCATATCAGTGTCCAATGCCGCGTCAGGGCGAAGCGCCGCGAAACGGTGCATCTCGCCATTTGCCAAGATGGCCTCTAAAGCCTCAACGTTGTCTTGCATCTTGCCATAGCGGATCGAACGCGATCCGCATGAATTGTTGGCCGCCATCCCGCCAAGTGTCGCGCGCGAGGCCGTTGAGACATCCACCGGATACCACCACCCATCTGCCTTAAGCCTGCGATTCAAATCATCTAGAACTAGACCCGGCTGAACGGTGATGCAGCCCTTTTTGGCATCGTAGTGCTCAACTTTGTTAAGGTGCTTGGTGAAATCGATAACTAGGGCATCGCCTACCGTCTGGCCTGACTGCGAAGTGCCGCCGCCACGGGGCAAAAGCGAAATCCCCTCAGAATTAGCGAACTCCAGCGCGGCTTCGACGTCGGTCCATGTTTTGGGAATTAGTACGGCACGCGGCCGGATCTGGTAAATCGAGGCATCCGTGGCGTAACGCCCCTGGTCAAAGCTGGAGGAAAGAACTTCGCCTTCGACCAGGCTTTTCAACTTTTCTGCGTCTATCGCCATGCAACTTGACCTTTTACTACTTAACTTTAACGTCGGAATCTAGATGCGCAAACTTTTTTGGTGGTACCATGAAATCAGGACGACATTTTCTACAAATCCCAGGACCTACGAACACGCCAGATCGTATTCAGCGGGCCATGCATCGCGCAGTTATTGACCATCGTGGCCCTAAATTTGCAGAACTAGGGCGAAGCATTTTGGAAGACCTGAAGGCGATATTCAAAACGCAAAACCAAGTGGTGATATATCCCGCCTCAGGCACAGGGGCTTGGGAGGCGGCGTTAGTAAACGTATTGTCCCCCGGCGACAAAGTTTTGATGTATGAAACCGGCCAATTCGCAACGCTGTGGAAGAATATGGCGCAGAAATTAGGGTTCGACCCGGTCTTCATGCAAGGCAACTGGCGAACAGGTGCCAATGCCGAAGCCATAGAAGCGCAACTTACCGCGGACACAGATCACAAGATCAAAGCGGTCTGCGTTGTGCACAATGACACCGCCACCGGGATTACATCTGACATTGCCGCCGTGCGTGCGGCTATCAACACGGCCGGACATCCAGCACTACTTATCGCGGATACGATTTCATCGCTTGGCTCGATAGATTTTCAGACTGACGCTTGGGGCGTTGATGTAGTGGTGGCTGGATCGCAAAAAGGGCTAATGTTGCCACCTGGGCTATCTTTCAACACAATTTCACCTAAGGCATGGGCGGCTTGTGAGGCAGGTGGCGACCGGCGCTCCTATTGGGATTGGCGCGACATGGCGGCACCGAATGAGCAGGGGTTTTTTCCCTATACGCCTGCGACCACGCTGCTTTATGGTCTGCGCGAAGCGCTGGATATGCTGGCCGAAGAGGGGCTGCAGGCGGTGTTTGACCGCCATGCGCGCCACGCTGGCGCTACGCGTAAAGCCGTTGACGCTTGGGGCCTGAATATTTTAGCGAGCAACCCCGCAGAGCGCTCAAACAGCCTCACAGCCGTTTTAATGCCCGATGAAAAAGGCGCTAATGCCTTGCGGGCCGAGATTTTGGACAGTTACGATATGTCGCTGGGAACTGGACTGAACAAAGTCGAAGATCGCGTATTTCGCATCGGACATCTGGGCGATTTCAACGACTTAATGTTAATGGGCACGCTCTGCGGTGTCGAGATGGGTCTGATGCGCGCCAAGGTAGACTTCCAAAGAGGCGGTGCGCAGGCGGCAATGGAGTACTTGGCCGGAGCATGAGCTTTGATCTGAGCCTTCTACATATTGCCGTTATTTCTGGCGCTTACTTATTCGCAGGAACAGCCAAAGGGATCACGGGTATAGGGTTCACCACAACCTGTCTGCCCATACTCGCACTGATGTTCGGACTTAAAGAAGCTTTACCGTTGGTAGTTATCCCGTCAGTGTTGTCAAACCTCATGGTGATGCGCCAAGCGGGTCATTTTGGGGTGACCGTGGCACGGTTCTGGCCGCTGCTGTTGACCCTGATTCCAGGGCTAGCGTTTGGGCTTTGGATGCTTTCAAAAATCGACGCTAATCTGGCCAGCGGGATCTTAGGCGTTATGGTATTCCTATGGATCGGGTTTTCGCTGGCAAAGCCAAGTCTTACCCTATCCGTCCATCTGGAACGGCCGCTCGTGCCGATCATTGGGTTAGTGACTGGAACGATCAACGGCGTCACAGGCTCCCAAGTCATGCCCGTTGTACCGTTTTTGATGATGCTCAAGATGCCGCGCGACCTATTCATTCAAGCCGTAAATTGCTCGTTCACCCTGTCGAGTTTCGTCATGGCTTTCGGCCTTGGCAAGCTAGGCTTGTTCTCCATGCAAGACGTTTTGATATCCGTGGTCGGATCCTGCGTAATGTTCGTGGGCGTCGCACTAGGCGGCGCAGTTCGTCATCGCCTATCGGAACAACTATTCCGAACGGCAACCCTCATAATGCTTTCTGTAATGGCGCTGAGCCTGATCCTGCCCATACTGTGAGGCTATTTCTTTTCGCGCATGGCCCAACTTCGGTACGCCTCAAGGCGGGCTTTCAGGCCAGGCTCCGCAGCAGTGCGCACTAGAGCTGCCAGATCATGGTTAGCATCGCCCGGCGCACGGGTCAGCTCCATCATTCGGCTCGTCGCATGAAATGGCAGCGCGCGTGCGCGGGCGGCGAAGCGGACGGCGAATACTTTCCAATTCCCTTTACCCACCAGATCAGTTGCAAGTCCTATGTCAAAAGCCTCTTCTGCTGAAATGGATTTGGTATCTATCAACATATCTCGCGCGGCATCTTGCCCAATTAGGGCAGCCAGCCGCCCGGCACCAAGGGCCAGATCAAAATTCCAGCCTGGCATTTTGAGTTTCGCGCCGGGAGCTAATACGCGGCGCGAACAGGCGGCGAAAAGATCGGCCCCTGCACCAACAATCTGCCCGTGTCCCAACGCGATGATCGGGAAAGGGCTCAAATGAATTTTTTGCAGCAGCAATTCGATCCGAACAAAGCGCCACAACAAGTCACCATCCGACAAATCGGCGATATCAGATAAGTCAAAACCGGCGCAGAAATGCTTTCCCTGGCCCTGAATGATCGCGATACGTACGTCGCCTGCTTGATCGAGTGCCATGATCAAATCTTCAACCAGCGAAGGCGATAAAGAATTGGCTTTGGAGCCGCGGTTTAACGTCAGAGTGAGCAAATCGCCGTCACGGGTACAGATCAGCTCAGATTCCTCTGGTTCCATGATACTCCCCCTACACTTTCCCAAGGCTCGCCAAGAGCGCCTCTGTTTATTCACCCAGATCAGGCGGCAATCTCCGCATGACAACTTCCGCCAAGCGCCCACCTAGTATGACAGGCGCTGCCATATCGACAAGCACCATCCCCTGATAAGGACCGATCATAATTTAGAAGTGTTCGGTGAGCCAGCTCGCCTTGGCGGTTTAATTTAGGTCAAAGATAACCCAATAAAGGGTTTTTTTACCAATTCCCTATCACCCAAGTCGCCACTCAGACACTAACCTTCAGGAACTAGGGTTGACTTCAACCTGCGATAAATTCAAGGTAATTTCCTTGGTGGTGGGAGATTTTTTACGTCCTACAAATACAGGTAAGCATTAGACATCCCTATGGAATTGCTTCCTTGTTAGAGGAGCAACATGAGGATCAGAAATGGCATTAACAGCAATCATCGAAGCACATGGCGGACCAGATCAGTTCAAATTGGTGGATCTTGATGTAGGTGAACCTCAAAATGGTGAGGTCCGAATTGTTCATAAAGCTATTGGCTTGAATTTTATCGATGTTTACCAACGCAGCGGAATGTATCCAATGCAATTGCCCCATGCAATGGGAATGGAAGCCGCAGGAGTAATTGATGCCGTGGGCGAAGGGGTCACGCATCTTAAAGTCGGCGATCGAGCCGCATATGCCTCGAACCCACCAGGCGCTTATTCTGAGGCACGGGTCATGCCTGCAGCACAGGTCTGTCCACTACCTGATGGCATCTCCTACGAGGAAGGTGCTGCGATGATGCTCAAAGGTATGACGGTCGAGTATCTGTTCCATCGCACCTCACCCCTGAAATCTGGTGATACCGTACTGTTTCACGCAGCAGCTGGCGGTGTCGGCCTTTTGGCTTGCCAATGGGCTCGCTCGGAAGGGATCAAATTGATCGGAACCGCAGGAACAGGTGAGAAATGCCAGCTAGCGAAAGATCATGGAGCGACCCATTGCCTTAATTACCGTAGTGAAGATTGGGTTGAGCGAGTACGTGACCTAACAGACGGCAAAGGCGTTGACGTCGTGATGGACGCTGTTGGTAAAGACACCTTCGACGGATCACTCAATTCTCTCAAACCACTAGGCATGATGATATCATTCGGAAATGCTTCGGGGCCGGTCCCCCCTTTTGAAGTCGGTATTTTGGGAAAAAAGGGATCGTTAAAAATAACTCGACCGACGATTTTCACTCATATTAGCGATCATGACACCTGTCAGGCTATGGCACAAAATCTTGCTGCAAAAGTGCTGACGGGAGATGTGAAGATTAATATTGGCCAGCGGTTCGCATTGAGTGAGGTAGTAAAAGCTCATAAAGCGCTGGAGGCCCGCGAGACAACAGGCTCTACTGTATTAAAAATCTGAGCATTTTTCTTCCATAAACATGTTTTTGGTGCTTGATAAACAGTATCAGATAAAGGAAATTTTTCGCGCATTGAAGTGTTGGGGTAAGTAGCAGAATTACAAACTGAGCTGAACGCTAGGTGTTATTTAAGCAACGTCAAAATATCCTTTTGCCCCGTATGAGCCTACTCCAAAATTTCGGTAGCAATATCATTTTGAATTTGTAGTTTAGTAATATGAGCCGTCTCACAGACGTAATTCAGAATAGAAAACGAACTTCACCTTTTCGAATTCACCGACGTATTCCCAACCATTAAGATAAGTGAAGGCAGCAAAACATTCATGATACTGTATGATTGAAACAGAACTACAACTCAGCAAAACAGAGCTCACAGAGTTTCTCAGCGTTACGGCAAATTAAGAACCAATTACGATTGGAGCCCAGTATACAATACTACAGCATTTAAGTTAACCTCAACTTTGGACTCGTTTGCTCATAATCAAATGACTAACGGCCAATAAACACAGTGATCTTACAAGGCCACAAACAATGAGCGACCAGTATGTCCAACACCTTTGAGACCAGCTTGTGTTTCGTGTCAGGCAAACTACCATTTTAGTGTCGAGTATAAATAGGGTTGAGGCCAACGGTGCTATGCGAATCAGCTTCAACAACAAGCTTATCTAGCTACCGCACAAATTACGCAGCATAGGAGGTTGTTGCCAATATAGTTAAGGCACAAAACTAACGACCAACAAAGGCACCGAGGTTAAATTTTTCTTTTACCTTCAATGCCGAAATAATTCGAAAACATTTCTAGCACTGGCCTGCAACAGGGCAAATGATCTTACTCGATCTAGTTGTTGTTCGGATGCAAGAGAAACACAGCACACATCAGCAGGCTTACAACACTCGCGGTAAATAAAGAGCTAGCGCGGGCACGACCAACAATAGTGCAACGCGGATCAATTCAATTCCAAAAAATGGCGCTACACCACGGAAAATGACGCCTAGATTTGTGGTGGGCGAAAAGGATTTGATCACGAAAACATTCAGGCCAACTGGCGGCGTGATCAGCCCAAGCTCTACGACAATAAGCGCAAGAAGTCCAAACCAGATACGTAAATCATCTGTCGTCATGCCAAATGCAGCAGTCTCAGCGGTGACAAAATCCCCGCCATTGAGCTCGATCAAGACAGGCCAAAAGAACGGCACCACGACCAAGATCATCGACAGACTTTCCATAAAGCAGCCTAAAATGATTAAGATGAGCAACATCAAAATCAGAATGACGTAAGGCTCAAGCGTAGAGGCAGCCGCCCAATCACTCAGCGACGCTGGCAGGCCAGTGCGCGCGAAAAAGCCCTTGAGGATATCTGCAGAGAACAAAATGAAATAGATCATCGATGCGGTTTTTGCTGTCGCCAGAAGTGCTGCTTTCAAACGTCCAAAAGTCAGCCCGTCATCAGACGTGCGCCTCAACAAAAGGCCGTACCCCAAGATCAAAAATACTCCTACGCCCGCCGCGGGTGTCGGCGTGAAAAAACCCATACCAAGACCCAAAATAATGGCCCCGAAAATTAACGTGACAGGGATCAAACGCCTAATGGCGTAAGTACGTTCTGAAGGGCTGAGTGTTACGGGTTGCGGGGCAAGATCAGGGTTTCGGGCCACTCGCACACGTATCACGATTAGGAAAAACACAACTGCCAAAAGACCGGGGAAGATAGCCGCTTGGAACATCTCTATGATCGGCGCTTCCACGACGATCGCGTAGATCACCAAAGCCACGGACGGCGGGATTAAAATACCCAACGTACCGCCTGCGGCCAGCACGCCTGTGGAAAGGCCCTCGTTGTATTTCAGGCGGCGCAGTTCGGGCAGTGCAACGCGGCTCATGGTCGATGCAGTCGCGATAGACGAGCCACTTACCGCCCCAAAACCCGCACACGCCAGCACGGTCGCCATTGCCACCCCACCACGTATTTTCTGCGTCAGCGCACTTAAGCCTTGGAACAAATCACGGCTTAGACCCGTCTCCGCCGCCAAAAAGCCCATGAGCACAAAGAGAGGCACAACCGACAGATCGTAATTCGCCACCGAATTCCACAGCGCAGTTTTGAATTGCAAAAGGTAGGGGCCGAATTTGATGAACGGCGAGGCGAGGCTCAGCACCCACGTGCCCACAACACCAATAACCAACATCGCCAACGCCACGGGTATGCGCAGCATGATCAGAACGAACAGCGCCAACAGTCCATAAATGCCTATGATTTCACGCTCCATCGGTATTCTCCGGCGGTCCCGCTATTGCCATGAGTGCCGCCACTGACCAAAGCGCGCAGGACACAACTGCCGAAGACATGAACACCCACACGGGCCAGCCCAGAACCGTAGTTTCAACGTGATCCGCGCGCATTTGAAGCGTACCTTGGACCAGCATAAACGCCATCCACACCACGATTGCGGCCAACACAGTATTGGATAAATGGGTAACGATACGGCTGGCCCGCGCGGTTGCGTATTGCATAAATACATCAACAGAGGCGTGCGCACTGTGCAGTTGCGCGTAAGGAAACATCGCCAGCGCTGCGACGCCAACCAGCATCTGAACCGCGTCTTCGTAACCCGACAACCCCGGAACTGTATCCCCCCAAAGCCGCGCGATGACATTTGCGCTGAAACCTGCGGCATTAATCGCGGTGACGGCGACAATGATCAAAAGCAAAGCACCACCCAACAGCGCCCAGCCATTAATCACTTTCACCAAGATCGCCCTAAGGGACATCTACTCTGCCTCATATGTTTTGGCGGTTGCCATCTTATCCTGCCATTTTGCAGGGCTCGCGTGGTCAATACCACTGCGCAGCACTTCTTCAACCCACCAGTCTCTTACTAGTTTCGGACAGACACTATCAGGCTGCGCGAAGTTTAAAGCGCGCCCGCACAAAGGCCGCAATGAAGCAAATGGTCAGCACCAAAATGATTGTTGGCGCCGGTGCACTGTCGATGAAAAAACTGGCGCAGATACCTATAAGACTTGAGGCGAGCGTTACGAGTACGGCAGTAGGCAACATAATGCTGAGGCGTTTGGACAACAGATACGCAATCGCGCCCGGTGCAATCAGCAACCCGATTGCCAAAATAATGCCGACTGCAGACAGGGTCGCGACAATCGTCAGGGAGATAAGAGCCAGAAGCCCGTAGTGCAGCAACCCTACCCGCAATCCCACAGCCTGCGCTTGCACCGGGTCAAACGCATGCAACATCAAGTCATGCCGCTTGGCGATCACGATACTTGCAACCCCCAGCGAGATCAGGCCAGCCGTCCAAAGATCCTGTTCCCCCACCCCCAAGATGTTGCCGAAAAGGATGTGATCCAGATGCAGATTGGTAGAAATCTTGGTGTACAAAACAATCCCAAAGCCAAACATTCCCGAGAACACAATCCCCATTACGGTGTCCTGTTTGACGCGGCTATTGTCGCTAAGAAAGCCAGTCGCAACAGCGCAAAACATACCTGCAACAAACGCCCCTATGAGCAACGGAATGCTGAATACATGGGCCAAGACGATCCCCGGCAGCACCGCATGGCTGATCGCATCGCCCATCAACGACCACCCCTTGAGGACCAGATAACAAGACAAAAGGCTGGTCGGAATGCTTAGCATTGCCATGATCACGAAAGCCTTGTTCATAAACGCAAATTGAAATGGCAACAGCAACTCGTCCATCAGTTTGCCCGCACCGCTTTAGCCGCACGCCGACGCGCCGCAAGATATCCATGGGTTGGCGCAAGCATGAACGCGACCAGAAAGATCAGGGTTTGAAGGCTCACGATCAGCCCGCCAGTTGCACCGTCCAAGAAGTAACTCAGGTAGGCGCCGACACAGCTTGTTGTCGCACCAATCGCCACACTTAGAGCAAGCAACCGTGGGAACCTGTCAGTCAACAAATAGGCCGTCGCACCGGGCGTCACGACCATGGCGATGACCAAAAACGCACCAACAGTTTGCATCGCGGCCACGCAGCAAGCGGCCAAAATCGCAAAGAAAATGACCTTCAAAACATCGGGCCTTAGCCCGATTGAACGGGCGTGATCTTCGTCAAAAAACGTCACCATGAAGTCTTTCCACTTTGCCAAAAGCACAGCTAAACTGACAAAACCGATGACAGCCAATTGCAGCGTGTCCGAAGGAGTAATGGCTAAAATATTTCCAAAAGTGATGGTCTGAACGCTGATCGAAATGGGCGAGACCGAGACCATAAACAGGCCAAGCCCAAAGAATGACGTAAAGATCAGACCAATAATAGTATCTTCTTTCAGGCCCGTGCGTTGGTTCAAAAAGAGCATCGATGCCGCTGCCAAACCACCAGCCGCAAACGCCCCAAGCGCAAATGGCAGGCCCAGCATATACGCCCCAGCAACCCCCGGCACGATCGAATGGCTCAGTGCGTCGCCAATCAAAGACCAGCCTTTAAGCATCAGATACGCAGACAGAAACGCACAAACTGCCCCCACCAGCGAGCTAACCCAAATTGCGTTAAACATGTAGGAATAGCCAAAGGGCTCAAGAAGCGTGTCGATCATTCGGTCCCTTCGCCTTTGGCTTTTGGCGCATCGGACGCTGATTGCATCTCGTCGCCGTAAACGACAAAGGGGCGCTCATCATCGGTGATGACCCGAACGGAGCGGGTGTCATCATCATCATGAAGCTGTGAACCGGTTAGAACAAAGTGCCGCAGAACGCCGCCAAAGGCGATTTCAAGATTAGCATGGGTGAACACTTCTGCGGTTGGGCCAGAGGCCAGCACAGTGCCTTTAACCAAAACCGTGCGGTCACAAAACTCTGGCACGGATCCAAGGTTGTGGGTCGAAACCAAAATGACGCGCCCCTCGTCGCGCATGGCTTGCAACAACGCCACGATGGCGTCCTCTGTTTGCAAATCAACGCCTGTAAACGGCTCATCAAGCAAGATCACCTGCCCTTGTTGGGCCAATGCGCGCGCAAGAAAAACGCGCTTGCGCTGCCCGCCTGAAAGCTCACCGATTTGACGGTGCCGGTAGGCTTGCATGCTGACGCGGTCCAATGCCTCACTCACGGCCGCATGGTCCGCAGCAGACGGCCGGCGTAGAAACCCCATGTGACCGTAGCGTCCCATCATCACCACGTCCTCCACAAGTACGGGGAAGCTCCAATCAACGTCCTCGCTTTGGGGCACATAGGCCACCATGTTCTTGGCAAGAGCCGCCTTAACGGACATGCCCATCACAGAAATCTCGCCTCGTGCGGCGGGAACAAAACCCATAATTGCTTTGAACAGCGTGGATTTACCTGCCCCGTTCACCCCAACCAACGCTGTAATTGTGCCTGCGAGAATTTCAAAACTCGCGTCCGACAAAGCGGTGTGTCCGTTGCGGTAGGTAACAGTCACATGTTCGGCTTTGATGCCAGTGCTAAGGGGCGCGGCTATGTCTTTCATCCGCCCAAACCATCAGCAATCGTTTGTGATGTCACGCGAAGTAAATCCAGATATGTCGGCACGGGCCCGTCCTGCGCACTTAGGCTATCGACATAGAGCACGCCACCGTAACTGGCACCTGTTTCACTAGCGACCTGCTCCGCCGGGGCTTGGCTCACAGTACTTTCGCAAAACACCGCAGGAATATCGTTCGCACGCACGGCATCAATTACACGACGTACTTGTTGTGGGGTGCCTTGGGCATCTGCGTTCATCGGCCACAGATATAACTCCTGCATTGCGAAGTCCTTGATGAGGTAGCTGAACGCACCTTCACACGTTGCCAGCCAACGCTGTTGTTGCGGAATGGCTGCGACACGGTCTCGTAGGGGTGCAATCGTTTGGGTGATACGCGCTTTGTACGCGTCAGCATTCGCGCGGTATGTCTCGGCGTTGTCCGGATCATGAGTGACCAATGCGTCACGTATATTATCCACATAGATCAGCGCATTATCCAGCCCCATCCAGGCATGTGGATTTGGCAGGCCCGTATACTCACCTGCAGAAATGCTGATCGGCGTAATTCCGTCAGTCAGCACGGCACTGGGCACGTCGGATAAATTGCTCAAGAACTGCTCAAACCAGAGTTCAAGATTTAGCCCGTTCCACAAAATCAAATCCGCACCCTGTGCGCGTAGAATATCGCGGGGCGTGGGGGCGTAGCCGTGTATTTCTGCATCGGGTTTTGTCACGCTTTCCACCACTGCTGCATCACCGGCCACATTGCGCGCCATATCAGCCAGAACCGTAAAAGTCGTCACCACTTTAAACTGTTCGTCCGCAGCGGCCTTGATTGGCAAAATAGCAAACGTACCCGCCATAACCAGCGAACAAAATGACGATGAAAGCAAGGGACGGAAGAAAAACATGTGCAGATCTCCATTGTTGACTGCCACTCTTTTATGCGAATCGCTCGCAACTAGCAAGATAATTGCGAGCGATTCTCAACTACTGCAGCAATCTCCGCTTAGGCAAAATCAATGTCGTTCCAGAACGGCATCCTGCGCAGCCTTTGTCCCGTGGCAGCGAAGATCGCATTCGCAAGCGCAGGCGCGGCAGGGGGAACAGGTGGCTCACCGATACCGCGCACTTTGTCGCCGTTCGTCAAATCACGGACCTCAATGTGCGGGCATTGCGCCATGCGCATTCCGTCGTGCATGTCAAAATTACGCTGATCTGCGACGCCATCTGTGAACGTAATCTCACAGTTCATTGCGTGACCAAGTCCCCAGGCAACCCCGCCCATCACGTTGTTTTCAAAATTAATCGGATCAAGCACCTGCCCCACTTCTGCGGCAACCCAGACCTTTTCGATCACAATGCCCCGACTAGTATCGCGCACTTGAACCACTTCCGCAGTTGGCACACCGAAGCTTTCGACGAAGGCAACGCCGCGCCCCTGCCCTTGGCCAAGTGGTGCACCCCAATCCGACATTTCAGCAACTGCCTCCAAAACAGCGCGGTGAAGTGGCGACTGTATCAACCTTAAGCGTTCTGCTACCGGATCAACCCCCGCAGTATGGATCATTTCATCCAAAAAACTCTCCACAAAAAACGCAGCCGATGACGCACCAACAGATCGCCACGAACTAATCGGCGCTAACTCTGGCGTGCGATATGCACGCACAGACAAGTGCGGCACTGCGTAAGGCATATTCCAAACACCCGCTGCTTTTTTAGAGTTTTATCGACAACTTTGACCAAGGCCTCGTCATCTTCAATCATCAACACACGCACTAGCTACCAACCTCAATACTACCAATGTCTGCACACAAGGCAGGGCGTTCCTATGAAATAATTAACGCTGTTTAAAGCAAATACGTGAATGATGCGTGATTGGTGGTGAAATAGGCTATAAGTATTGAATTTGAGCTCTACTTCTACGCACCAAAAAAGCCTGACGGAGCAACTCCATCAGGCTCATTACTAAATACATTAAGCATGTGGCGCTACTCGTTACCTGTCAAAGAAAACCTCCTCGACGATAATTAGGTAGCGTAACATTGATGAACGCTTAATGAACAAATACGTCAATGAACAGTTAATAACAAAAATGTCGTACTGATACGGTACCAACGCCAAGACGATGCTTATTCAAACTCCAGCTAAGACGCGTCTGTCCAAGGAAACAGATACTTCACGGCTGCTTTTGGCCCATCGTTCTCAATTACGACACAAATGCCCAATCCAGAGGCAACCTCACCCAAAGATGACAGGCGCAGGGTTTCTGCGTGAAAGAACACCTCTTTCGCCTCGCCGTAAGGAATTACAAAGCCGTAGCCCTTTTTGGCGTCAAACCATTTGACGATGGCAGGCTGTAACGCACTTAACTCATCCGCAGACAAATCCCCAATCGTTAGCAGATCTTCAGACGCAATAACTTCTGTAATTTCAGAAATCCGCGCGCCGCGCGCGCTGTCCTCGACCCAATAAGCCAGCTCGACCTCTTTGGCGATTGAGCTGAGGCCAAGCTCTCGTAAGATGTTTTGATGTAACAAAACATCCTCGCCGGTTTGCCCATCAACAACGAAGCCAATTCCTTTGTTTTGGTCAAACCACTTCACTACCCCACGTGACGCGCGGCTTTGCACATCACCAGGTCTCGGACCACTTTGATCTTTATTATCACTATTCGACATATTAGCGCCTTACGCTCCGGCTGCACTTGTTACGCTGCCGTTTTTGCATAGCGAGTGTTAAGATTGTTTTTAATTCCAGAGGCGAGTTACACAAAAATTTACTGAAAGAAACAGTAATTCTTCGAAACCCCAGTGTTAAAAGCCATCTGTCGTCACGTAGCGCCGCCATTTTGATCAATTAATCAAAGGCGCACCCTTGCTCGACACAATATCTCCGCCTAAGGCGGATGTGACCATGTTGATATATAGAGCCGTCATAACCTTCGCAGCACCGTTTATTTTGCTGCACGCCATCCTGAAAATGGGGGGGGTAACTGCGCGGCTTGGCTTTGTACGGCCTGCGCAGCGCGGCGCGCATATTTGGGTCCACGCAGCCAGTAACGGAGAAATCACATCTGCCAAGGCAACCCTTCAGGCGCTCTTGCGCCGTGATCCAAGCCGCAAAATTCTGATCACCACCAACCAGATTACAGCCCGCGATATGATCCGTAGTTGGGGCAACGACCGGATCGAAGCGCATCTGGCACCGATTGATCTACGTTGGATCACAAATATGATACTGCGTAATTGGTCCATTTGCGCGCATATCATTGTCGAAAACGAAATCTGGCCAAACCGCCTTTCTGTGTTGTCATACGCACAAATACCAGTCGTGATTATTGGCGCGCGTTTATCTGCGCGCAGTGCTGCACGGTGGCAAAAACTACCCAGTTCACTATGCAATATTTACCGCACGCTGAGCCTTGTCAGCCCGCAAGACCGCGACAGCGGGGCACGTTTCAAAGCCCTCGGCGCGCCAAACACCAGCGCACCCAACAACCTAAAAGAGCATTATCAACGCCCCGCACCCCACGCGGATTTCTCAGAATTTGCACAGCTGTACCAAGCCCCCTTCACAGTTTTGGGCGCTTCAACCCACGCAGGCGAAGAAAAGCTCATTCTTGATGCCTTTGACATTTTGCATGCCGAAGACCCGCGATGGCATTTGATCTTGGCGCCCCGCCATCCCAAACGCCGTGACGAGGTTTTAAGCCTGATTGGCCAGCGTTTCAGCGTGGCCCAATATTCGAACCGGACCCGCCGCACCAACACTACCCAGATCACCTTGGCCGATACCATGGGCGACATGGCGCTGTGGTATGACATTGCTGATATTTGCGTGGTGGCTGGTAGCTTCCAGCCCGTTGGGGGGCACACGCCGTTTGAACCCCTAAGCCATGGGTGTGGTGTGTTTCATGGCCCGCACGTGTCAAATTTCAATGAAAGCTATGGTGCCCTCAATGCTGTGGGCGGCGCAAAGATGGTCCGTTCAGCCGAAGACCTGGCGCATGAGATCCTGACCTGCCGGCCAGATGTGATGTGCGACGCGGCGGCACCGGTTTTAGGACGCGCACAAGATCAAGAGCCGTTCTATACAGAACTTGAAGCGCATGTTACACGCGCACCAAGAGCCGCTTCTTAAGCTGAGCCACCCGCTCACGAACCACGTCCTTAACTGGCCCGTTCCGTGGATCGTCGCGCAAGGTGGTTGACCAATGCGTAGGCCTGTTTTTCCCACGGCTGTGGCCGCTCCATGTAAGGGCCTGCAATACACGGCGCGGTGCGTCATCAAGATCCCGAGGTGGCTCAATACCGTTCAGCACGCCCCACGCACCTGTCCAAAGCCTGCCCACGGACCACGGATTATAGCCGCCCCCACCAAGCAGCAAAAAGCGCGGACACATGGGAAGCAATGCGCGGATCACATCAAAATGTGCGTTGTTGGACATAGCAAGCGTTGACTGCGGATCTTCCTCGACCGCATCTGCGCCGCATTGAAGGACAATCGCATCAGGCCTGAAAGTTTGCAGTGCGGGCAATATGAGTTCCGACAAAGTATAGGCCATGTCGTCATCGTGGCTGTGCTTTGGCAAAGGCAAATTAAACAGGTTTCCCACCCCTTCATCAACAAGCGCACCAGTGCGGGGCCATCTGTTTTCCTCGTGGGTAGAAATCATCAATACATCTGGGTCGGCTTTAAACGCGTGCTCCACCCCATCTGGATGATGGGCGTCAATGTCGATGTAGGCAATGCGTATCACACCGCTGCGCTTTAGCGACAAAATACTCAAAACCGGGTCGTTGAAATAACAAAACCCGTTTGCCCGATCAGGCATCGCATGATGGGTGCCACAACCTGGCGCATAAACACGCCCCCCGTTGGCAAGTAATTCTCCGGCTAAAAGCGCACCCCCCGCAGATGTAGCAGGGCGGCGAAACACTTCTGCAAAGACAGGATTTGAATGGGTCCCGATGTGATGCCGGCGGCGCACTTCTTCGCTGACGTCTTGCGCCGCCTCTGCGGCTTGCAACGCCGCAATATAGGCAGGTGTGTGCCATGCAGAAATTGCCACGGGCTTGGCGCGCGGACTTGTGATGTATTGCTGTGCTGGCAACCATCCCAGTGCGCGCGACAAATCCATAACTGTACTGACCCGCGGCACACGCAGCGGGTGCCATGCGCCATAAGACGAGCCGCGATAAATCTCGGACCCGATGAAAAGGGGGCGAACAAGTAGAGATGGTGCAGTCATAACGATGGTGAGCCTAGGTCCACACCCATGACTGTCCAGTCCCTATAAAGACACATCAGCGCGCCAATACATGCGCCGAGCTGACCCTGATGTCTGCAAAAAGTTGAATTCATCGGAAATTAGCGCTATGTTGACTAGGTAAGGGGGCACGGAGGACACAACGATGCCACCATCTAAAAAACTTACAGGGCAAAGACGCAATAACAAATCAATGAAGCAGCAACCGCTCTCTGTTACGGGTAAAACCAAGTATGACCTTCGCACGCAGTTCTCTGCGCTGCCCTTTCGGGTTGTGGCTGGCAAGCTTGAGATTTTGTTGGTTACCTCACGCGGGACTGGACGCTGGATCATCCCCAAAGGCTGGCCCATGGCTGACACAACCCCAAGTGATGCGGCTGCAACAGAAGCTTTTGAGGAAGCGGGTGTTGAGGGAAAGATCTACAAAACCTGCATCGGGCTTTACTCATACACCAAACAAATGAACGACATGCCAAACCTGCCATGCGTCTCAATGGTGTACCCGCTTAGGGTCAAGAAAATCCTCAAAGATTACCCCGAAGTAGATCAGCGCAAACGCAAGTGGTTCAGCCAATCAAAAGCCGCCAAGAAAGTGGATGAACCTGAGTTGCGCGCGATTATCTCCTCGTTCGACCGCAACTTGCTGAGCTAACATAACCGCTCGCTTGTGATCTTGCTCTCGGCTCAGCTTTGCCTACATAATACGTAACTTGATGATGCTTAGGGCCTTTGATCCGCATGATCCGATATAACTTGAAATGTACAAATGATCACCAATTTGACAGCTGGTTTGCCGACGCGGCCAGCTATGATACGCTGCGCGGGCGTAAATTGGTGTCTTGTGCTGTGTGCGGTGATACAGATGTCTCCAAATCATTGATGGCGCCGCAAGTACGCCCCGCCCGCGGCGCGCTTAGCCAAGCCGCCTCTCCCGCCGAGCAAGCGATTGCAGAAATGCGCAAACACATTGAAACCAACGCTGATGATGTGGGCACCAATTTCGCAGCCGAAGCGCGTAAAATTCATGATGGTGAAACGCCGGAGCGGGCAATTTACGGCCAAGCCAACGTGCAAGAAGCCAAAGAGTTGATCAAAGACGGCGTGCCTGTGGTGCCCCTGCCGTTCATGGCGAAAGACAAAGCCAACTAGCGTGCTGCGCGTCCATCGCTAAATCGCCCGCCTTCTACTTGCCCAAAAACCACCCATGGCATAAACGACGCCCAACATCAGACAAAGGGCGCATAATATGCCGACATTGGTAATGAAGTTTGGCGGCACATCAGTCGCAAACCCTGATCGTATCAAACGCGCAGCCAAACGCGTGGGCGTTGAAGTTGCCAAAGGGTACAACGTGATTGTCATCGTCAGCGCGATGTCTGGCAAAACAAACGAACTTGTTGGCTGGGTAAACGAAATATCGCCCCTCTATGACGCCCGTGAATATGATGCAGTCGTAGCATCAGGTGAGTTGGTGACAGCTGGCCTAATGGCGTTGACACTACAGGAAATGGACGTTCCGGCACGCAGCTGGCAGGGCTGGCAAGTGCCCGTCAAGACCACCTCTGCACACGCTTCGGCACGCATTGAGGAAATCCCTACAGACAACATCGTGCGGACGTTCGAAAACGGCATGAAGGTTGCGGTCGTGGCAGGTTTCCAAGGCATCAGCCCCGAAGGCCGCGTCACAACTTTGGGCCGTGGCGGCTCTGACACAACTGCTGTGGCGTTCGCTGCTGCATTCGGCGCAGAACGGTGCGATATCTACACAGACGTTGATGGTGTCTACACTACAGACCCACGCGTTTCTGACAAAGCCCGCAAATTGGACAAGATCGCATTTGAAGAGATGCTCGAGCTGGCCTCACAAGGTGCAAAGGTTCTTCAGACACGCTCTGTTGAATTGGCGATGCGCTACAAAGTGAAGCTGCGCGTGTTATCAAGTTTTGAAGAACAATCAGATCAAGCAGGCACTCTTGTCTGCGATGAGGAGGAAATCATGGAATCCAACGTAGTCTCCGGCGTGGCGTTTAGCCGTGATGAAGCCAAAATGACCCTCATCTCGGTCGCCGATCGCCCCGGCATCGCCGCTGCAATCTTTGGCCCGTTGGCCGAAGCAGGCATCAACGTCGATATGATCGTGCAAAACATCTCTGAAGAGGGCCGCACCGACATGACGTTCTCGTGCCCCGTTGATCACGTGGCGCGCGCCGATCAAGCCCTTCAGGAGGCCAAATCATCAGGCAGCATCAACTACCAAGAGCTGATCGCCGATAAAGACGTGGCTAAGCTAAGCGTTGTTGGCATCGGGATGCGCAGCCACGCAGGTGTAGCCGCCAAAATGTTCGCGGCCCTTCAAGCCGAAGGCGTCAACATCAAGGTTATCACCACTTCCGAAATCAAAATCTCTGTTCTGGTTGATCGCAAATACATGGAACTGGCTGTCCAAGCGCTTCATGATGCGTTTGAGTTGGAAAAAGCCTAAACGCTAGGCCGTGTAACACCCTGTTTTTTCTGCATTTTTCACCACCCCCACGCGCAGCGCTTACAATTTCAGACGGGCTTAGCGCTAACTTGATGACCCACGGGTAAAATACAGGTATGACACCATCATGGCGCCAGCTAAGGCGTCCTAACGGTGGTTGAATACGGGTGTCACAAACTTCTGAGAGCGAAAGCCGCAAGCTGCTTGGCGCACTGCGCGACACTATGGCCAACGACCGCGCGGGCCAAGCGCGCATGGACGACATTACTCAACTGATTGCCCAAAGCATGGGCACAGATGTGTGCTCTATCTACCTGTTTTGCGACGATGACACCCTTGAACTTTGCGCCACACAGGGCCTCAACGCAGAAGCTGTCCACCAAACCCGTATGCGACTTGGTGAAGGGCTTGTAGGCAGCGTGGCGCGCACCAAACGTCTGGTAAATACCGACAACGCGCCACAACAACGTGGTTTCCGCTATATGCCCGAAACCGGCGAAGAGGTCTTTTCCGGTTTTCTGGGCGTGCCAATCCAACGGCTAGGCGAAGTATTGGGCGTGTTGGTCGTTCAATCGCGCCAAACCCGTGAATACACCGCCGACGAAATCTATGGGCTTGAAGTGGTGGCAATGGTGCTTGCAGAGATGACAGAGCTTGGCGCGTTTGTCAGCGACGAGACCGGCGTGGGCGCGCTACACCAACGCGCCGTTATGTTCCGTGGATCAGTAGGCCAAGAAGGTGCCGCCGCGGGGCAGGTCTATCTGCACGAACCCCGCGTTGTCGTCACAAACCCCGTGGCCGATGACCCCGAAGCAGAGCACAAACGCCTCAACGATGCAGTTGAGACATTGCGCATGTCCGTTGACGAAATGCTGACTGGTGCGGGAACCGGCGACAAAGAGCAAAAACAGGTTCTTGAGGCCTACCGGATGTTTGCCAACTCAAAGGGCTGGCTTCGCCGGATGGATGAAGACATCGAACTTGGCCTGTCCGCCGAAGCCGCCGTTGAAAAAGAACAATCCGCCGCCCGCACACGGATGAACGAAGTCACAGACGCCTATCTACGCGAGCGGCTGCAAGACCTTGATGACCTATCTAACCGCCTCCTACGGATTCTAACGGGCCAAGGTGCCGACACCGGCGCTGAAATGCCAGAGCACCCTGTCCTTGTGGCGCGCAATATTGGTCCGGGCGAGTTGCTTGAATACGGGCGCAAACTGCGTGCGATTGTCCTCGAAGAAGGCAGCGTCGGCAGCCACGCAGGAATTGTTGCGCGCGCACTTGCCATCCCACTGGTGATACAAGCGAAAGGCGTCACGACAGAGGCGCTCAACGGTGATCAAATTCTTGTGGACGGAGAACAGGGCATTGTGCACCTGCGCCCCGAGGACACCGTTACCACTGCGTTCAAAGATAAAATCGCGATGCTCGCCAAAGCGCAGGACCGCTACACGGACATTCGTCACAAGCCGGCCACCGCTTTGTGCGGCACAACTATTTCGCTACAGATGAACGCCGGACTTATGGCCGATTTGCCAAGCCTTGAGAATTCCGGTGCAGAGGGCGTGGGCCTTTTTAGGACAGAATTACAGTTTCTTGTGCGCAATCAATTCCCTCGCCGATCAGAGTTGGCCAACTTGTATGGCCGTGTGCTTGATGCGGCACAAGGCAAGCGCGTTGTGTTCCGGACGCTTGATATCGGCTCGGACAAAGTTCTGCCCTATATGAAGCCACAAGACGAACCGAACCCTGCATTAGGGTGGCGTGCGATCCGTGTGGGCCTCGATAAGCCGGGCGTCTTGAGGATGCAGCTGCAAGCGCTTTTGCGCGCTGCAAACGGCCGGGCACTTACTGTTATGTTTCCGTTCGTGGCCCAGTACGAAGAGTTCACGCAAGCCCGCGCAGCCCTGACAAAAGCGATTAAACGCGAAGAAGCGCTTGGGCATATTCTGCCCGAAAACATCGAAGTCGGCGCCATGTTGGAAACTCCATCTTTGGCCTTTGCCCCTGATGCATTTTTTGAAGACGTAGATTTTTTATCTATTGGCGGTAATGATCTTAAACAGTTTTTCTTTGCTGCGGACCGTGAAAACGAACGCGTCCGCAAACGTTACGATAGCCTGAACGTCAGCTTTTTGTCCTTCATGGAAATGATCGTAGACCGGTGCAGCAAGACGCAAACGCCGATCTCGTTCTGTGGCGAAGACGCAGGCAAACCGATTGAAGCGGTTTGCTTTGCCGCGATGGGACTTCGCACGTTGTCGATGCGCCCCGCCTCAATTGGCCCCGTGAAATCATTGTTGATGCGGGTCAATTTGGCAGATGTAAAAAAGGTGATCGAGACTGCACGCGCCGAAGGCAAAATGTCAGTCCGTGACGACATCGCAGCCTATATCCGCAGCCTTGGCTAGGACGCGCTGTCTACTTTTTGCACCTGTCCTGTGACGCCATCCCAAGCACGCGGCACCAAAGGGAGGCCCAAGACACGTTCGGGGTTTGTTGGTGGTGGCATGGTCACATCCGTCAGTTTGCAAAACCCGAATTTGGAATAATACGGCGCATCACCCACCAAAATGACACGAGTCCACCCAAGGTTTTGCGCCCGTGAAAGACTGTCGCGAATAAGCACGCTGCCCAATCCTTCGCCCTGCCGCGTGGGGTGAACGGCAACTGGGCCCAGCAAAAGCGCCGTGTCACTGCCGATTTGCACAGGCCAATACCGGATCGCACCGCCCAAAATACCCGCCTCATCACGCGCCACCAATGACAGCCCCGGCACCTGAGCCACGCCGTCGCGTAATCGGTAGGAAGAAAGCGCCTCACGACCTGGCGCAAAGCAAAGGTCATAAAGCGCCTCTACCTCCCACCAGTCGTGCTGACTTTCTTCACGTAACCCCGCCACGCTGCTCACCTTTTGCTTATCGTGCCACTAGAACTCGCCCTATCATGCAGGTTAACGTGGGGCAAAGCGCAAAGGTACATCAACCATGTTCTACACCCCCTCAACCGAGGCAGGCGCCGGCAGCGGGCTGGCCCATAACCCGTTCAACGCCATTGTGACCCCCCGCCCCATCGGCTGGATCAGCACCCGTGATACGGACGGCTCAGACAACCTCGCACCTTATTCGTTTTTCAACGCGGTCGCGTACACGCCCCCTCAGGTGATGTTTTCTTCGACCAGCAGCAAGGCGGACCGTGGTGACACCAAGGACAGCGTCGCCAACATCCGTGAAAGCGGCGTTTTTTGCGTCAACATAGTTGAATTCACCGCCCGTGACGCCATGAACGCCAGCAGTGAAATGCTGCCAAAAGACGTGGATGAGTTTGAGCACGCAGGCCTGACAAAGGAACAATGCGAGACGATTTCTTGCGCGCGCATCGCAGGTGCGCCCGCCGCTCTTGAATGTAAATTGACCGAAATCATCCCTCTGCGCGGTGAGCATAACTTCTTGGTTCTGGGCGAAGTCACAGGGGTTCATATGCGCGATGATTGCATAGTCGATGGCCGGTTTGACATCACCAGCTTCACGCCACTGGCCCGCATGGGCTACAAAGACTATACCGCCGTCCGTGACGTTTTCACACTGACCCGCCCCGATCAAAAGTAAGCCAGTACCGTTGACATAGCTGCCGCAACGCGGTCACAAGCCAACATCCCAATGCCCGCGTAAAGGAGGCCACCATGGCCCGCTCAAACAAGACCGTCCGCGACTACATTCGTACAATCCCTGACTTTCCACATGAAGGGATCATGTACCGTGATGTGACCACACTTTTTGCAGACCCACGCGGATTTCGCATCGCGATTGACCAATTGCTGCATCCTTATGCGGGCACTGATATCGACCGGATTGTGGGGCTGGAAGCACGCGGGTTTATCCTTGGCGGTGCCATCGCCCACCAGCTTAGCGTTGGGTTCGTGCCAATCCGCAAAAAAGGCAAACTACCCGGCAAAACCCTCAGTCAAGATTACACTTTGGAGTACGGCGAAGCGACGATGGAAATCCACGATGATGCCATTCAGCCAGGCGAAAAGGTTCTGGTGGTTGATGATCTTTTGGCAACGGGCGGCACTGCTGAGGCTGGTATCAAATTGCTCGAAAAGCTCGGAGCCGAGATTGTTGGATGCGCTTTTGTAATTGATCTGCCTGATCTTGGTGGGCGTGCCAAGCTTGAGGCGATGGGCGTCGACATCCACGCGCTTTGTGCGTTTGAAGGCGAATAACCTCGCAAACTGGCGCGCGGCAATAACGCTCTAGCGCGCCAACACAGCGCCAGGGTTCATAATTCCCTTTGGGTCAAGCGCGTCTTTAATGGCACGCATCGCGACCAGTTTGGCCGGATCGCTATAGCGCACAAGATCAGCAACTTTGAGCCGCCCAACACCATGCTCAGCACTCACCGACCCGCCCATGTCATGGACAAGGTCGTGGACTGTGCTCTTAATATCTTCGCGCTGGTGCTCATGATCGGCACGGCTTTTGCCATCCACCGGAAAGACGTTGTAGTGAAGATTACCGTCGCCCACGTGACCAAAACAATTCACCCTAAACGATCCCAGCTGTGCAATCGCCTGATTGCCACGTTCGATGAACGCAGGGATAGCCGACAGCGGCACCGAAATGTCATGACTGCTCACCGAGCCAATCCGGCGATTTGCTTCCGGGATATTCTCGCGCAAGGCCCAAAACTGCTGCCGCTGGCTTTGTGATTGTGCAATTAAGCCGTCGCTTACCAAGCCGGCCTCGCTTGCTTCGGTAAACAACGCCTCAAGTGCCATCGCAGGATCAAGTCCTTGGGCCAAACCAACGTCAATCAGCACCATCCACTCGGGTTTTTCAGCAAAAGGCTGGCGCACATCTGGCAGCGTCTCAGACAAAAAATCTAGGCCCTGCTTGTGGATAAGCTCAAACGCAGAAACCCCGCCGCCCATACGCTTTTGCGTCAGTGCAAGAAGCGATAGTGCAGCACGCGGATCACGCACTGCCATAAACGCTGTTCCTTCTGAGGCGGGCTCAGGGTGCAGGCGCAAACACGCAGCAGTAATAATCCCAAGGGTCCCTTCGGCGCCAACCATCAGGTGACGTAGATCATAGCCTGTGTTGTTTTTGCGCAAACGCGTTAAGCCGTTCCAGATTGTGCCATCGGGCATCACGACCTCAAGACCAAGGCACAGATCGCGCGCATTTCCGTAGCGCAGGACATTTACGCCGCCAGCATTAGTCGACAGCACGCCGCCCACCCGCGCACTGCCCTCACTGGCAAGCGAGAGCGGAAACATCAGGCCTTCGGCGCGGGCGTGTAACTGAACATCCGCAAGGATCATTCCTGCTTCAACCACCATCACGCCTTCCTCGGCGTGCATGGAACGCAACGCCGTCATTCGCTCTAGCGACAAGATCAGAGGGGGCACACCGTCTTCCGCAATCTGCCCACCAACAAGTCCCGTTCCACCACCGTATGGAATGACCGCAACACCATAAGCATGAGCCGCCGCAACAAGGGCCGCGATTTGCTCGGTTGTGCGCGGTTTCGCAAGCAGTCCCGCTGTGCCAGCGTAACGTCCACGCGGCTCTTCAAGGTAGGAAGCAGTGACAGGCGCAAACACATCATGGGGCATTAAGGCGCGTACTTTGGCCTCAAAATCAGACGTTGCGGAAACAAGCGGTGCAATCGACATAGCGCATCCTTAAATCACGGGCGGTTGGGGCTTCATGCCATGCTGTCCGCTTGGTGAAAAGGCTACAACATGGCACGGCTGGTAACATGTGAAAACGTAGTGCGGTGCCGTGCAAAAGCAGCCCCTTAAGCCAGACCGATGTCCGTTCTACCCCGACGGTCGCCGCGCAAATTGGCATACAGCACATGATTGCGCCAGCGTCCGTCAATTTGCAGATAGCTTTGTGCAACGCCTTCGTATTTGAAGCCCGACTTCTCTAAAACGCCCCGCGATGCTTTGTTCTCAGGCAAGCAAGCCGCCTCAAGACGGCTTAGATCAAGGGTGTTGAAAGCATAATGGGTCGTGGCTTCGATAGCTTCGCGCATGAACCCCTGCCGTGCCGCAGTGCGCGCAACCCAATATCCCAATGTGCCGGCCTGCGCAGGACCGCGACGGATGTTATCAAGGGTGATTGCACCGATCAGCGCCTGATCTTCACGGCGGATCAAGAAAAGCGGCAGAGCCGTGCCTTGGGTGATCGCCCGCTGTGCCCAGTAAACTCGATTGGTAAACGCCTTGCGTGACAAGTGATCCGCCGCCCAAGTTGGTTCCCAAGGCGTTAGAAAATCATCGCTATCGCTGCGCTGTGACGCCCAAAAACGAAAATCACTATGCGCCGGTTGGCGAAGGGTCATTCGCTCCGTTTCGATAATGACTTTGCGTTTTGATCTCAGCATTAGGCGGCCAGTCGCGCCTTTAACTGCTCAAGGTGCGGCGCTTGTTCGACAGGACCATAAAGCGCCATCGCGCTGCGGGCCGTCCCAAGGTTTTCAGCGAAATCTTTGACATCTCCCGTGGTGACCGCATCAATCCGCTCAACCGCCTCATCCAGCTGAGGGATACGGTCCCAGATCGACATCATCCGCGCCAACCGTTCGCAACGCGCAGATGGGCTTTCAAGCCCCATCAACATCCCCGCCTTCATCTGTGCACGCGCACGCGCCACTTCTTCTGGGGTCATATCACTGGCGGCACGTTTCATCTCGTCCATGGTCAGACCAGCCAGATCTCCGATTTGCTCGGCGCTTGTGCCTGCATAAATCGTCATCAAGCCCGTGTCCGCATAGGCGCCTGCCTGACTGAAAATCGTATAGCACAACCCACGCTTTTCGCGGATTTCTTGGAACAGGCGGCTCGACATGCCACCCCCGAATGCCGTGGCAAATATCTGGGCCGTGTAGATCTGCGGATCGCGGTAGTCCGGCCCTTCCAATGCCAAGGCAAAGTGCACCTGCTCCAGGGATTTCACCTCTCGCCGCTCTCCGCCTTCAAAACGTGCGGCGTCTGATTGAATGGACGGCGCGGCGGGCAAATGGCCAAACATTTCTTCTGCACGACGGACAAGATCATCATGATCCACGGCACCAGCAGCGGACAAAATCATCTGACTGGGGCCGTAGTGCTGTGCCACAAATTGCGCCAAATCATCACGGCTAAAGCTTTGAACCCGCTCAACAGGCCCCAGTATAGTACGCCCGATCGCTTGGTCGGGATAAGCCTCTTCTTGCAACCAATCGAACACAATATCGTCCGGCGTATCCAACGACTGGCCGATCTCTTGCAAAATCACACCTCGTTCGACCTCAATTTCCGCAGGGTCAAAAACAGGATTGAGAACAATATCGCCAATCACATCAAGCGCCAGCGGCACATCATTTTCCAACACGCGGGCATAGTAGGCCGTCATCTCGCGGCTGGTATATGCGTTGATATAGCCGCCCACGTCTTCAATTGCCTCAGCGATTTGCAACGCGCTACGCCGCTTGGTGCCTTTGAAGGCCATATGTTCGAGAAAATGCGCGATGCCGTTTTGCGGCAGCGTTTCATTGCGACCGCCCGCTTGCACCCAAATGCCGATAGACGCGCTTTTCAGCCCCTCCATGTGCTCTGTTACAATGCGAAAGCCGTTGGACAGACGATGGGTTTGAACACTCACTTAGATACGATCCTTGATGATGGTCTTGATGTCAGAGACGCCGCCAGTCACGCGGGTGATACGCTCGTCGCGCTCAAACAAATCCGCCATACGCGCGGGCAATGCAGGGAAAACACCGCTGGCCGCCTCGACTGCGCCTGGGAATTTCGCGGGATGTGCAGTGGCCAAAGTAATCATCGGCGTAGCACCCAAATGCCCTTCTGCGACGTGTACACCCACAGCTGAGTGTGGGCACAACAATTCACCGTGATCCGCATGATAGCGCGTAATGGCCGCTGCGGTTTCGTCTTCGGACGCGCGGCCAGATGCAAATGTATCGCGCAGCGTTGAAATAGCCCCTTGGCTAACGGTAAATGCACCGCTTTGCTTCAGCTCATCCATTTGTTGGGCAATCGCAGCACCGTCGCTTCCATAGGCATAATAAAGCGCGCGTTCAAAGTTCGAGCTGACCTGAATATCCATGGACGGGCTGATCGAAGGCTTCACCCCTTCGGTGCTGTAAACGCCTGTCTCAAGAGTACGGTGCAGGATGTCGTTTTGGTTGGTTGCGATGGCCAGCTTGTCGATGGTTAGGCCCATCTGTTTAGCAATGTAGCCGGCAAAAATGTCGCCAAAGTTACCAGTCGGCACCGTAAAGCTAACCTCACGGTGCGGCGCACCGAGGCTCACTGCGCTCGAGAAGTAGTATACAACTTGCGCCAGCACACGCGCCCAGTTGATTGAGTTAACTCCAGCAAGACGGACATCATCGCGAAAATCAAAGTCGTTGAACATGTCCTTCACAGCCGCTTGGCACGTGTCGAAATCCCCATCGACCGCCAAGGCATGTACATTGACCTCTGACGGCGTTGTCATCTGGCGGCGCTGCACGTCAGACACACGGCCATGCGGGTACAAAATGAACAGGTCAACCGCTTCAAGCCCGCGGAAAGCCTCCATCGCGGCTGAGCCAGTATCACCCGATGTTGCACCCACAATCGTGACCCGCTCACCATTGCGCTTGAGCGCGAATTCAAACATCTGACCGATCAGCTGCATGGCGAAATCTTTGAACGCCAAGGTTGGTCCGTGAAACAGTTCAAGCAAGAAATGGTTCGGCGCAACCTGCACCAAAGGCGCGCGCGCAGCATGACCGAAACCCGCATAAGCCTTTGCAATCAGATCCGCGAATTCTTCGTCTGTGAACGTTTCGCCTGTAAATGGACGCATCACACGGAAGGCTCTTTCCTCATAACTCAGGCCCGCCATTGCCGCGATGTCAGCTTTTGAAAATGTCGGGATGCTCTCGGGAAGATACAATCCGCCATCACGCGCAAGGCCAGTAAGCATCGCCTGTTCGAACGTCAAAACAGGCGCATTGCCACGGGTTGAATGGTACTTCATGTATTTTGCCTTTCGTCAGTCCTGCGCGTCATACGCCACACCACAAAGCCTGTCATCCCCAACCACACAATTGCCAGCGAAAACCACGTGATTGCGTAGTTAAGGTGATCATTGGGAATCGCATCACTTGAAACCGGCAGCGGTGAAATAGCTGGATCCGTTGGGGCGATCGCGCGCGCAATCACCAACACGGGACGTGTGTTTAGCGCCTTGGCCATGACATCAACGTCGCGCGCGAACCAGATGTTCTTGGCCAGGTCAGGCTCGGGCGTGTAGCCGTCTACTTCTGAAGGCCAATGCAAATTACCCTCAACCGCCGCATCGCCTGTCAAACGGGGCGCTTGGGCGTCCAACAAAGACTGGAAACCACGGTCGATCATGATGCGACCTGCCGATGTCTCAAGCACAGCGATATGGCGGTACCCCGCGCCCACGTGCTTTTGGCTGACCAACACGCGCAAATACTCACCAGTATAATTGCCGCTCACTTGGACAGGCGCGAAACGATCACGCGTAGGATCGGGGGTTTGAGGCAACTCAGAAACAGGGCCCGTGATGCGTGCATCAATCTCGGCCAATACGCCCTCTTTCCACGCGAGGCGTTTCATCTGCCAGTTGCCCAAACTCAAAAGGATCGCAATCCCTACAAAGCCCAAAACCAAAATCCCGATGATCTTGCCGCGCATGCTGTTCTCCCAAATCAAACGCAAAAGGCGCGAGGATGACCCCGCGCCTTTGTATCAATATCGCAAATCGCGGAGGGTTAGGCGCCCCAAACGTAGACGGCTGCAAACAGGAACAACCATACCACATCAACAAAGTGCCAATACCAAGCAGCAGCTTCAAAACCCACGTGCTTTTCTTGTGTGAAGTGACCACGCTGCAAGCGGATCAAACACACCAACAAAAAGATTGTACCGACAACAACGTGGAAGCCATGAAAGCCGGTCGCCATGAAGAAGTTCGCGCCGTAGATGTTACCCGCAAAACCGAAAGACGCGTGGGTATACTCATATACTTGGAACGCCGTGAAGATCAGGCCAAGCACGACCGCGAGGATCAAACCGTTTTTCATGTCCTTGCGGTTGTTTTCGTGCGCAAGAGCGTGGTGCGCCCAAGTTGCCGCCGCACCTGAACATAGCAGGATCAGCGTGTTGATAAGCGGCAAGTGCCATGGGTCGAATGTCTCAATACCTGCGGGCGGCCAAACACCGTCAACCGCAGGGGACATTGGGCCCATGGGGTACATGGCATGTTTGAAGAAAGACCAGAACCACGCTGCGAAGAACATAACTTCGGACATGATAAAGAAGATGAAGCCATAACGCAGACCAATAATGACGACAGGTGTGTGATCACCCGCTTGGCTTTCCGCAACTGTGTCTGCCCACCAAGCAAACATGGTGTAGAGCACGCCGACGAGGCCAATCAGAAAGAGCCAAGGACCGCTTTCGTGCATCCACAAAACAGCGCCATAAAGCATGATGAAGCCCGTTACCGAGCCGATGAAGGGCCACACACTGGGAGGCAAAACGTGATAATCGTGGTTTTTGACATTGGCCATTTTGTGTCTCTTTTCCGTGTCTTATTGTAGTTGTGATGTCAGGGGTGTTTCGGGGGTTGGTTCGATCAAAGCGGCCTGCTGATCATCAGCGTCCATGCCAGTTTGATCGTCCATCATATGAAATGTGTAGGACAGCGTAATCGTGTGCACATATTTGCCTTCGCGATCATTCACGATGTCAGGATCAACGTAAAAGTTGACCGGCATCGACATACGTTCGCCGGGCTGCAAAATTTGCTCTTCAAAACAGAAACACTGAATTTTGCTGAAATAGGCACCAGCAGCATATGGCGCCACGTTGTAGCTTGCAGTCCCGCGGATTGGTTTATCAGTCGGATTGTAAGCCTCGTAGAAGGCCATGCCGTCTTGACCGATTTTCAGCTCCATCTGGCGCTGCTCCGGTTTGAACTCCCACGGCATATCCCGAGCGGTTGATGCGTCAAAACGCACTTTGATCGTCTGATCTAGCACGCCTTCGGTGTTGCCCGTGCTGGCGTTTGTGGTGCCACCGTAGCCGGTCACACGGCAGAACAAATCATAGAGCGGCACAGAGGCCCACGCCAAAGCGCCCATAATCACGACAACGCCGACCAGCTTCTTTGCCGTGTTCAACTTTGAAGTCATTTCGGTCACTTAGCATCTCCCTCGGTCGTGACAGACGGACGAACAGCATGGTCAAACCCCTCAAGGCTGCTGCCTCCGGTGATTTTCACATAGGTCAATCCAAAAACAATCGCGATCAGCCCCACCAAAACCAGTGCAACAGCACCGTTGCGGCCTGAGCGGCGCGTGTGAAGTTCGTGTTCTTGACGGAAATACCCCATTACCAGCCTCCCAAACCGTATGGTGCCAGCATCACTTCCAGCAACAGCGCGCCGAAGTGGGCAAAAAGGTAATAAAGCGAGACTTTAAAGACTGATTTCTCAACTTTGTATTTGTCTGCTTCAGCCTGCGCCTCATCGCGGCGCCAGATGTCATAGGCACCCTTGAGGAACCAAATGTTGAAGAACAGCGCCACGGCCAAATAAACTGGCCCACCAATGCTAGTGAACGCAGTTCCTACGGCGACGGGAAACAGCAGCAGGGTGTAAACAAGAACGTGGATGCCTGTCGATTTGCGCCCATGGGTCACAGTCAGCATGGGTACGCGCGCATCATCGTAATCTGTCTTCATGAACAGTGCCAACGCCCAGAAATGCGGCGGTGTCCACATGAAGATGATCGCGAACATAAGTACCGCTTCAAGGCTCACCGACCCAGTCGCCACTACCCAGCCAATCATCGGGGGAAACGCGCCAGCTGCGCCACCAATCACGATGTTTTGGGGCGTCGCGCGCTTGAGCCACATCGAATAGATGACTGCATAAAAGAAGATGGTGAAGGCCAGCAAACCAGCAGCCACGGCGTTTGTCGCCAACCACAACAAGACGACCGAAAAGCCCGACAGCGCCAGACCAACGGCCAGCGCCTCGCCCGGCGTTACTTTGCCAGCCGGAATAGGGCGGCGGGCGGTGCGCTTCATGACGCTATCGATATCCGCGTCCCACCACATGTTTAGCGACCCGGACGCACCCGCACCAATCGCAATAAACAAAATGGCACAAAAACCAATGAACGGATGAACGCTTACAGGCGCGACCAAAAGACCAACAAGTGCTGTGAAAACAACGAGCGACATCACCCGCGGCTTCATCAGCGCGAAGTAGTCGCGGAACTCTGCCTCACCCTGAACGGGCTTTGCAGCTGCTTGCAGACTAGCGTCGGTCATTAGGTAGTCCCTTCGTTAAAGGGTCGAACCAACCGTTCGACCCTAAACCACCCTCCTACGAAAGGAGGGCAGAATGTTACTTAGAAGCGATCTGGTAGTCACCAGTAGTAACAGGTGCGATGCCTGCGTACTCTTCTTTCGCAGACGCAAGCCATGCTTCATATTCTGCTTCCGAAACCACTTTTACAGTGATTGGCATGTAGGCGTGGTCTTTACCGCAGAGCTCTGAGCACTGGCCAAAGTAAATGCCTTCTTTTTCAGCTTCGAACCACAGTTGTGCCAGGCGGCCCGGAACAGCATCTTGCTTCACGCCAAATGCGGGAATCGTCCATGAGTGGATCACATCCGCAGCCGTCACGGTCATCACTACAGTTTTGTTCACAGGCACAACGACTTGTGTGTCAGTTGCCAACAGCCATTCGCTGCGTGTGTAGCCGTATTCGGCCAGCATTTCTTCCATCGCTGCATCAAGGATGTAGGGTTGCACGCCGTTTGCTTCGCCAGCATCGGTGACCGTAGCGGGTTGGCCAATCATGTAGCTGTCGAATGCGAAACCTTCGTCTACGTACTCATAGCCCCAGAACCACTGGTAGCCTGTTACTTTAATGTTGATATCGGCCTCTGGGATGACTTGTTGCTTGAACAAAACGGGCAGTGAGAACGCACCGATGAAGACCAAAACGATGATCGGCACAACAGTCCACGCAACTTCCAAGGGTGAGTTATGTGTGAATGTCGCAGGCTCGGGGTTGCGGCGTCGGTTGTAGCGCACAGCAACTGCCACCAGCAAACCAGTTACGAAAAGCACGATAACCGCGATGATCACGTTGATCATACCGTCCAACCACTGAAGATCCCGCGCGAGTTCTGTTGCCGCGAATTGAAAGCCTGTGCCGCCCTCAACCGGTGCGCCGCGCACTACTTCTGAGTCCTGAGCCAATGCAGGCCCTGCCACGAACGCGGCAAAAGAGGCCGCCATGAAGGTCGAAAAACGCATTATATCTGCTTCCCGTTGTCTTAAGACGGTCTGTCCCGTCTGGTCCACTTCCACACGTCAGCTACCGATCGCATGGAATCCAATTGTATTCTGAGCGCTTAAAACCATATCTTGAATATAATCTCAAGATTTTGCGTTGCGGCAAACGGACGCTTTTTTGACCCAGATCAAATATTTCACACGTAGGGATGCTTATGACTGACGCGCCTTTCCGCCCTTTTGGAACAGCTTTAGACGCAAATGCAGCGCTTTCACAGCTGCAAACCGCGACCGCAGGCGCCGATGACGGCGAACTTTTTCTAGAACGCTCCCGCACTGAATCCATCGTTTTTGATGACGGCCGCGTGAAAAACGCCTCCTATAACGGCTCGGAGGGATTCGGGTTGCGCGCCGTGCGCGGAGAAGTGGCAGGTTATGCACATAGCTCTGAAATCTCCGAAGCAGCCATAGCGCGCTGCGTTGAAACCGCCCGCCTGGCCGTTGGTGACGGCGGTGGCGTATTGGCCGATGCACCTGCAGGGACCAACAAGAAACTCTACACTGATGAAAACCCACTCGACGGGATCGCTTTTGCGGCCAAAGTAGACACATTGGCCGAGATTGACGCCTTTGCCCGCGCACTTGATCCCCGCATCGTGCAAGTCAGCGCAACTTTGTCGGCCTCGTTTCAAGAAGTCGAAATCATGCGCCCTGATGGGGCGATCACCCGTGATGCCCGCCCCATGGCACGGCTCAACATCTCGGTAATCGTAGAAGACCAAGGGCGTCGCGAAAGCGGCGGTGTTGGCGGGGGCGGGCGCTATCTTATGGACGGGCTTATTGATCCGACCCACTGGCAACCGATGGTTCGTGAGGCGTTACGCGTCGCCCTAGTCAACCTTGATGCAGTGCCAGCGCCCGCAGGCATTATGGATGTGGTTCTGGGCAACGGCTGGCCGGGGATCTTACTTCATGAGGCCGTGGGCCACGGGCTTGAAGGGGACTTTAACCGCAAAGGTGCGTCTGCTTTTGCAGGGCTCATGGGCCAGCAAATCGCGGCAAAAGGCGTGACAGTTCTTGATGACGGCACCATCCCTGATCGTCGCGGCTCAATCACCGTTGATGACGAAGGCACACCCTCAGCCAAGAACGTACTCATCGATGACGGCATTCTGGTAGGCTACATGCAAGACCGCCAAAACGCCCGTTTGATGGGTGTTGAACCCACGGGCAACGGTCGCCGTCAATCGCATGCACACATACCCATGCCACGGATGACCAACACCTATATGCTAGGAGGCGATACCGCCCCCGGGGATTTGGTGGCAGACCTTAAAGACGGCATCTATGCGGTGGGCTTTGGCGGGGGCCAAGTGGACATTACTAACGGCAAATTTGTTTTCTCGTGTACCGAAGCCTACCGCGTGCGAAACGGCGTTGTGGGCGAGGCGGTCAAAGGTGCGACCCTTATTGGCGACGGCGCAATCGCAATGAAACAAATTCGTGGCATCGGAAATGACATGGCCCTTGATCCGGGCATGGGGTCTTGCGGCAAGCAGGGCCAATGGGTGCCCGTAGGTGTGGGACAGCCGAGCTTGATGATTGGCGGCCTGACGGTGGGCGGGTCGGCCACATAAGTCGATATACGCGGCGCAAGGACGCTTCCACAGCTTTAAGGCGAGTAATGCTACGTTAACCCGTTCGCGGTAGATGTGATTCTGTAAGCTGACGGAGCGACGGATGAACGAAGACACCCCTTCTTCCAATCACCCCCTACTCCCACCCACCATGGAAGAACATCGCATCGCGTGGCTCCGTCTCTTACGCTCACGCTGGGTTGGTATTGCCACATTCTACCGGCTGATAGGTGAACATGGTGATGCGCATACTGCGCTCGACGCACTTCCTGATATTGCTGGTGCAGCCGGAGTGCGTGGATACCTTGCGTGCCCCAAACAAGTAGTACTTGCCGAAATTGCTGCAGCTAAGCGCGCAGGTGCAACATTGCTTACCGTAGCAGACGCCGCCTACCCCGCGCACCTTAAAGCCATACCCGATGCGCCGCCCGTTCTTTGGGCCGTGGGCAACTTAAATGCGCTGCAAACCCCCTGTGTCGCCATGGTTGGATCGCGAAACGCGTCTTCACTTGGGATGCGTCTTGCCCCGAAAATTGCGGCTGAATTGGTTGAAGCTGGCATCACAATTGTCTCAGGACTTGCGCGCGGAATTGATACTGCCGCCACCAAAGTGCCCTTGATGCGAGCAGCCATCAATCAGGAGGCCGAACAATTGCCGTCCAAACCGGCGGCGTTGACTATATATATTCGACTGAAAACGCGCAGCTTCATCACGATATTGCCAGACGCGGTCTGCTCCTCTCTGAAGTGCCAATGGGGCTTGGACCAACCGCACGCCACTTTCCGTGCCGCAACCGTATCATCAGCGGCTTGGCACAGGCCGTGATCGTGGTTGAGGCCGCCGCAAAATCCGGCAGCTTGATCACCGCCCGCAACGCCGCCGATCAAGGCCGCGATGTGTTGGCCGTGCCCGGTCACCCCTTTGATGCACGCGCGTCCGACTGCAACATTTTGCTGCGTGACGGGGCTACTTTAATTCGCAACGCCGCCGATGTATTAGAAGTCCTTGGTACGCAGCAAACTTCGCCACAACCGAAAACCACAAGTGCGCAAAATAGTCTCACACTGACAAACTCTGCCATATCACAAACACGCATCGACGCGGCATCAACGCGCAAAGCAAAGACGCAAGATTTGCATGCTCAAATCCTGTCACGGCTCGGACCAACCCCTGCCGCACAAGATCAAATAACTCGCGATGTCGCACACAGTCAGAACCATCACGATCCAGCCCAGATCGGCGCGGCCATGCTTGAGCTTGAGCTTGAGATCGAAGGTCACATCATCCGTCACCATGGGAGAATGATATCTGCGCCCCCTGACCGGCCTTAGGAACAATAAGCCACGCGCTTGTTCATGTAATGTTAACGTTAGGTTGCCCTTGTATGAATGCGGTCAAACACCGCCCATGTACGAGTTGTGTTGACAAGCACCCCCTCACCACCACATCTACGTGCGAACTTAATTTCCCTTCCGAGTCGTTAGGACCATCATGCCAGTTGTTGTTGTAGAGAGCCCCGCAAAAGCGAAAACCATCAACAGCTATCTGGGGAGCGATTACACTGTTTTGGCCAGTTACGGCCACGTGCGCGACCTGCCACCCAAAGATGGCTCGGTTGACCCCGAGAACAATTTTGAAATGCAATGGGAAGTCGCAAGCGCGTCCAAAAAGCACGTCAAAGCAATTGCTGACGCGCTCAAAGATGATCCCAACTTGATACTTGCAACCGACCCCGACCGCGAAGGTGAAGCGATCTCTTGGCACCTTGAGGAAGCCCTGCGCAAACGCAAAATCCTTAAGAAAGATACCCCAGTTAGCCGCGTCGTGTTTAACGCAATCACTAAAACCGCCGTCACCGAAGCAATGAAGAACCCGCGCCAAGTTGACACGGAATTGGTCGAGGCATACCTCGCCCGTCGTGCGCTTGATTATCTGGTTGGTTTCAAACTGTCGCCCGTATTGTGGCGCCGCCTGCCTGGTGCGAAATCTGCGGGCCGCGTCCAATCAGTCACCCTGCGGCTGATCGTCGAGCGCGAGATGGAAATCGAGGTCTTTAAGAACCGCGAATATTGGTCAGTCGAAGCACTGCTTGAAACACCACGCGGCAAATCGGTTGAAGCGCGCCTGACGGTTCTGGCCGGTAAGAAGCTCGATAAATTTGACATTGAAAACGCAACGCAGGCCGAATTGGCCCAGCAAGCGATCAACAGCCGCGATATCTCGGTAAAGTCGGTTGAGGCCAAACCTACAAGCCGCAACCCCTCTGCCCCGTTCATGACATCGACCCTGCAACAAGAAGCCAGCCGCAAGTTTGGCATGGGCGCACGGCAAACTATGAACGCCGCTCAGCGTCTCTATGAAGCCGGTCTTATCACCTATATGCGGACCGATGGCATCGACATGGCTCCCGAAGCGGTTCACGAAGCCCGCGCAGCAATCAAGACCAAGTTCGGCGAAGATTTCGTCCCGGCTTCCCCGCGCATGTACAAAAACAAAGCCAAAAACGCACAAGAAGCTCACGAATGTATCCGCCCCACAGACATGATGCGCAGCGCGGACGACATCAAAGTAACCGAGGCAGATCAGCGCAAGCTGTATGACCTGATCTACAAACGGACCATCGCCAGCCAAATGTCTGCCGCCAGAATGGAGCGCACAACCGTTGATTTTGGGAGTGCTGATGGTCAGGTCGAGTTGCGCGCTACAGGGCAAGTTGTGATTTTCGAAGGCTTCTTGAAAGTCTATGAAGAAGGCCGCGATGACGACGCTGTTGTTGATGATGACGATAAGCGCCTGCCCCAAGTGAACGAGGGCGAGGCGATGACCAAAGCCTCTGTCACCCCCGAGCAACACTTCACGCAGCCACCGCCCCGCTATACTGAGGCAACACTGGTCAAGCGGATGGAAGAGTTGGGCATTGGCCGCCCCTCAACATACGCTTCGATCGTGACAACCATTCAGGACCGCGAATACGTGCGCAAGGACAAGAACCGCCTCTTCCCTGAGGACAAAGGCCGCTTAGTTACTGCGTTTCTGACAAATTATTTCCGCAAATACGTAGGCTATGACTACACCGCGTCTCTTGAAGAGCAACTCGACCACGTAAGCGCAGGCGAGGCAGACTACAAAAAGCTACTCGATACATTCTGGCGCGACTTCAAAGCGACGATTGATGAGGCGATGGACAACTCGATTACGGATGTGCTGGAGAAAATCAACGACGTCCTTGCACCGCATATCTTCCCAGACGAAGGCGACGGCAAAGACCCACGTCTATGCCCCAATTGTGAACAAGGCCGCTTATCTATGCGCACCGCACGCGCCGGTGGTGCGTTTATTGGCTGTTCACGATACCCCGAATGCAAATACACCCGTCCCTTCGGCCCACCGGACCCCGAGGCAGAAGCAAGTGCTATCCCGCCCGAAGGTAAGTTGTTGGGTGAGGATGCAGGCGATAACATCTGGATCCACAAAGGACGCTTTGGCCCCTACGCACAGCGCGGCGAAGTGACGGACGACAACAAAAAGCCACCACGCCAATCTGTGCCCAAAGAATGGAAGCCAGAGGAGTTGGACCTTGCGACAACGGTCAAATTGCTTGCCCTGCCCCGCTTGATCGGCCCGCACCCCGAAGATGGCGTAAATGTATGGGCTAATATTGGCCGCTACGGACCGTACCTCAAGCACGCTGAAACAACCTCGGACCGTGGCGGAACCAATGCCAACCTTGAGGGCCTTGATGAGGTTTGGGAAGTTGGCATGAACCGTGCGGTTCAACTGTTAGCCGAAAAAGTTGCCAGCCGCGGAGGGCGTGGCGCGCCAGCCAAAGTTCTAAAGGATTTAGGCGATCACCCCGATGGCGGGAACATCTCAATCCGCGAGGGTAAATATGGTCCTTACGTCAAGTGGGAGAAAGTAAACGCGACCATTCCCAAAGAGACCAACGCCGAAGATGTTAACATCGATATGGCGCTTGAATGGATTGCCGAAAAAGAGGCTAAAAAGGGCACGAAGAAACGCGCGCCAGCGAAAAAGAAAGCTCCGGCGAAGAAGGCTACGGCGAAAAAACCAGCTGCCAAAGAGAAAGCAGCCCCTAAAAAGTAATTGAAAGCCGTCAGCCTAACCTCGGGTTTAGTGGCTTCATTTTATCTGGGCTCGCGAAGTCAGGTGTTCGTGCCGTTTCAATTCATTTCTTTGATGCATTTATGAACTAAGCACCTTCGGCGACTCAACTCCTCACCTCAAATTGCAACCGGTTGCAATTTATGCTGCAAGCGCATTGACTCTCTGCTGCTGGACGCTTTCTATATGATAGAAATTTAGAGGTCGGTTTGATGAAGAAAATCTATCCAGACGCGGCGAGTGCTCTTGAGGGTGTTTTGCGCGACGGCATGTTTATTGCGGCCGGCGGGTTCGGGCTGTGCGGCATTCCCGAGTTGCTATTGCAGGCAATCAAGGAGGCGGGCACAAAGGATTTGACCTTTGCATCCAACAACGCCGGCGTTGATGATTTTGGCATCGGGATTTTGCTGCAAACCCGTCAGGTCAAGAAAATGATCTCGTCCTACGTTGGCGAAAACGCCGAGTTTATGCGCCAATACCTGTCGGGTGAATTGGAGCTGGAGTTTAACCCCCAAGGCACTTTGGCTGAACGGATGCGCGCGGGCGGCTGTGGTATTCCCGGATTTTACACCAAAACTGGCGTAGGCACCGTGATTGCAGAAGGCAAAGACCACCGCGATTTTGGCGGAGAAACCTACATAATGGAGGAAGGCATTTTTGCCGATTTATCCATCGTGAAGGCATGGAAAGCCGATGAGACTGGCAATGCGATATTCCGCAAAACAGCGCGCAACTTTAATCCGCCAGCGGCTATGTGCGGCAAGATGTGTGTGCTGGAAGTAGAAGAAATTGTGCCCGTCGGCAGCCTTGACCCCGACCACATCCACCTTCCCGGCATCTACGTGCACCGCTTGATCCAAGGCGAGCATGAAAAGCGGATTGAGCAACGAACCGTGAGGAGCGCATAACATGTGGGATCGCAATCAAATGGCTGCACGCGCAGCACTTGAGCTTGAAGACGGCACGTATGTGAACCTCGGGATCGGCATTCCCACTTTGGTACCGAATTTTATTCCTGAGGGCGTTGAGGTGACGCTGCAATCAGAAAACGGCATGCTTGGTATGGGCCCTTTCCCGACCGAGGACGCAGTTGACGCCGACTTAATCAACGCAGGCAAGCAGACCATTACAGAGCTGCCCAACACTGCCTACTTTGACAGCGCTACTTCCTTTGGGATGATCCGCGGCGGCAAGATTGCCATGGCCATTCTGGGCGCCATGGAGGTGGATGAGAACGGTGATCTGGCGAACTGGATGATCCCGGGCAAGCTGGTCAAAGGCATGGGGGGCGCGATGGATCTGGTGGCTGGTGTGGGCCGTGTTGTGGTGGTCATGGATCACACCAACAAACACGGTGACAGCAAGCTGCTTAAGAAATGCACCCTGCCTTTAACGGGCCAAGCAGTGGTAGACCGCATCATCACCAACTTGGGCGTTTTGGACGTGGTAGAGGGCGGTCTGCGGATAGTTGAGACCGCCGAAGGCGTGAGCGAAGAACAACTACGCGCAGCAACGCAAGCCACGATTGTTTAACAGGCTTGGGGCACCGATCCCGTTAGAGACGGACGTATCTAGCCGAAAAAATGGGCGCGCCAATGGTGCGCCCTTTGTCGAAGGCACAGCTTAGCCACGCTCACTTTGCCAGATAATCCGATCAAGCCCTGCAAACCGCCGCATGCGATCAAGTTCGGCATCAAGCTTTACAGCCAAACGGCTCATGGTACGGCAGTTTCACCACATTCAGCGCACTTGAAATCCTGTTATCAATTCAGCATTGAACTTAATGGTTACAACGGTTGTCACACCATGACTTTGGTGGGTTAACTAATTGACTTGGTCCATCTGTAACTAATGGAGAGAACCTCAATTGGATCCCGGCTATTCGTGTACGTTAAAATCGTTAACATGAACATGGCCAAAAAGATTGAAGAAATCATGGCATAAAACTCAGCAATGCTGTTACTCGATTGCAAAGCGATACAAATTACATTCTCATAACGTAAATGCAAATTAATGGGCAGACGCGGTGAAAACACTTACTTTTAGCAAGATGATACTTACTATTACATTGCTTCTGACGCATCTCTTTGGCTCCAATGTCTCTGCTGAAGTCTTGCAGACTTTATCAGGCGCACCTTCAAGTGCTATCTATGTAACCAAAAATCAAGCTGTTGTTGTTAAAGCAGCTGAGCCTTTTGCTGAACTAAGTATTGCAAACCCAAACATTGCCGACATTTCGACAATATCCCATCGTACAGTATACATACTTGGCAAGACATTAGGGCAAACGACCATTACATTTTTAGACAAAGAAGGCGCACTAATTACAAACGTGAATGTCCATGTGACACCAGACATAGTGGAACTTAAGCAACGTCTGGCAGAAATTCTTCCGAATGAAAAAATCGAAGTTAACACGGCCAACGATGGGATCGTACTATACGGGCTCGTATCTTCCACCAAAAATATTGCGCGAGCGATGAACTTAGCCCAAAGATACGCTCCGGAAGCAACCTCAAATTTGATGCGAATTGCAGAACCAGTTAGTGTGAGACTGTCTATCCGGCTTACAGAAATGCGTCACAATGTCAGAAAAACGCTTAACTCATTGATGTTGGAAAGCTCTTTCGTGGACGAAAGTAGCGCTAGGGAGCAAAATAAACAACCAGTCTTACCAAGGACTGAAAAGACGGATCAGAGCTCGGACCCTACAAATTTTACGGCTAACGCCTTCAAGCCTACAATATCAGTACTAGATACAAACGATGATGACATCGAGATGCTGCTTCATGCATTGGAGCAAAAGGGTGTGGTGAGGGCCTTAACTGAGACCGAAGTCGAAATATCTGAAGGCGAATATTTAGATTTGTTAGCAAAACGTGATTTTTTAATGCCCATTAACAACATCAATGGTGATGTCGAGGTTAAGGCCAAGCCTCTTGGAATACATTTAAGAATACAACCTCACATTGGAGAAGGTAGTTTACTCGAGCTAGCAGCGACATTATCAGCATCGAGCATCGAAAATGTGAGCCAGATCAACAAAAAAACGTTTGAACATAATGATTTTCAGACCCGAACCGTCAGCAAAACCATGAGGCTTTTTGAAGACCAAAGTATAATGATCACTGACCTCATAGAAGATGATCTGAAAAAGCTTGCCAGTCATAAGAATATCCTTCGTGATATCCCTTTTATTGGTTCAATTTTCGAAAGCCCTGATTTCCTAAACAGCCAATCAGAACTCGCAATTATTATCACGCCAAGTATCACAAGCTCGAAAGACGAATAATTCCTCCCAAACCAAGCGGATTATGTGAGGTCCGATCTGTCACTGATTTCCTGACAATGACGCGACGATATCCAAACTTGATGACTAAGGGTACAACAGATTCGTAAGTAAACTCACTAGAAACATAGATTTTCGAAAAGGAAATCTATCTACTAAAGCATGGAGTTACCAAACCAGATAAAAGTGTGGTTCTCGGCGCGCGGATGGCACTTGCACCAGCACCAACAGGACATGTTGGACTGTGCCGATGATCCCGCCACGCTGCTCATCGCGCCAACGGGGGGTGGCAAAACCATGGCTGGTTTTCTGCCCACCCTGTCCGAGTTAGCGACGACCGAGCACAAGGGGCTCCACACGCTTTACGTAAGCCCTCTCAAAGCTCTGGCAGCGGATATCAAGCGCAACCTTCGAACACCCGTCGATGAAATCGGCCTGCCCATCCGCATTGAAGACCGAACCGGCGACACAACACAAACCCAGAAAAAGCGCCAACGCGCTGACCCGCCCCACATCCTGTTGACCACGCCAGAATCCCTCGCGCTTTTGATCAGCTATCCCGATGCGCCGCGCATGTTCAAAGGCCTACAGCGGATTGTCATTGATGAAATCCACGCATTATCGGAATCCAAACGTGGGGATCAGTTATTTCTGGCTCTCAGTCGTTTGCAAGCAATGTGTCCTGATCTTCGCCGTGTTGGGCTGTCCGCCACCGTTGAAGACCCTGCCGCGATTGCGCATCTGATGGCGCGTCACCCTGATCCGTGCAAAATTTTACACGCCGAGGCCGGTGCCCCGCCAGATATTGAAATGCTGGAAATTGATGAAGCGCCTCCTTGGGCAGGCTCTGGTGGGCGGTATGCGATACCAAGTGTCCTTCGTGAAATAGCACGGCACAAAACCACACTAATCTTTCACAACACCCGCGCTCAAGCCGAGCTGTTCTTTCATGATTTATGGCTGGCCAATGAGGCACAGCTGCCGATCGCCATCCATCATGGCAGCTTAGCGCGAGAGCAGCGTGAAAAAGTCGAAAGCGCCATGGCTACGGGCGCTCTGAAAGCCGTTGTGTGCACAGGCTCACTCGACCTTGGGATTGATTGGGGCGACGTTGATTTGGTCATTCAGCTCGGTGCCCCAAAGAACGTCAAACGCCTTGTCCAAAGGATCGGGCGCGCCAACCACAGATACAACGCGCCTTCCAAAGCACGGCTGGTTCCCGCGAACCGCTTTGAGGTGATGGAATGTATCGCGGCACTGAACGCCGTACGGGATCATGATCTTGATGGTGACCCGCGCGGCAGTGGCCCCCGTGATGTCTTATGCCAACACATTCTCATCCGGGCGTGTGCGGGCCCGTTTAACGCCGATGACCTTTATGCTGAGATCATAAGCGCAGGCGCTTATACCGCGCTATCACGGGCGCAATTTGATGACTGTTTGGAATTTTGTGCCACCGGTGGCTATGCCTTACGTGCCTACGATCGGTGGCAGCGATTACTACAGACCGCAGACGGCAACTGGCAATTGCGCGACCCGCGCGCCAGTCAGCGGATCCGTATGAACATTGGTACCATTCAAGATACCGACACGCTTAGAGTAAGACTAAAGAACCGCATGGGCGGCAAACCTTTGGGCGAGGTTGAGGAAGGGTTTGCTGCAACACTCACCGCGGGCGATACGTTTTTGATTGGTGGCCAAGTTGTTCGGTATGAGGGGCTGCGCGAGATGACCGTTGAAGTCACACGACGCGGCGGTGACAAACCAAAGATTGCAACGTTTCTGGGCACCAAGTTTGCCACATCCACCCAACTTTCCGAGCGCATCTTGATGATGTTCCAACAACAAGACTGGCCCGAGCTTCCCCCCGCCACCCGCGACTGGCTGAACCTTCAACGAAAAGCTAGCCAGCTTCCTTCACCCGACCGATTGATGATCGAGAGTTTTCCCCACGACGGGCGCGCGCAGACAGTGATTTACGGTTTTGCGGGCCGCAATGCACAACAGACCCTTGGCCTTTTGCTGACCAACAAGATGGAAGAGGCAGGTCTGGGCCCGTTGGGTTTTGTGGCAACCGACTATGCCACACTTATCTGGTCGCTTGATCCCGTAACCAACCCACATCAAATGCTTAATCCCGCCACAATGCGTGACGGTCTTGAGACATGGTTGGCGGGCAACGCCGTGATGAAGCGAACTTTCAAAGCAAGCGCAACCATAGCAGGTCTCATTGAACGCAACTTGCCGACCGCACGCAAATCGGGCCGCCAAGCGACCTTTAGCAGCGACATCCTATACGACACGTTACACAAATATGACCCAGACCACGTAATGATGCAGATCACCCGCGAAGAGGCCATGCGCGGCTTGGTCGACTTTGGCCGAATTGAGCAAATGTTAAGCCGCGTGGAAGACCGCATCGACCTGATCACCCTGGGTCGGATCAGCCCCCTGTCTGCGCCCCTCGTTTTGGAAGCAGGCCGTGTACCCGTGCGCGGCTTGGCGGAAGAACGGCTTATGGCAGATGAGGCAGAACGCCTGATGTCAGCGGCAGGTGTGCCAACGACGGCACCAAAAAGATGGGCCGTACCTTTCTAACCCTTGCGGCTGCGCACAGAACGCGGCACGACAACCACATGGCAAGCTACCAATTCATTTTTCAAGGTTACACCCTAGAGGCGCGCGGCGACGGCGCGCTGTTTTGGCCCGCTGAGAACATGCTAGTCGTGTCTGATCTCCATCTTGGAAAATCCGAGCGTATCGCGCGGCGCGGCGGGTCGTTGCTTCCCCCCTATGAGACCGATGACACGCTCAGTCGCCTCGACACGGCAATCAATCAAACTAACCCGGCCCATGTGGTTTGTCTTGGTGACAGCTTCGATGACTTAACTGCCGCAGGCCAACTTGATGAGCGGCATCAAACATGGATCACACGGCTGCAAGCAGGCCGCATGTGGACGTGGATCGAGGGAAATCATGATGCGGGCGAAACAGCGTTTGGTGGCACGCATATCGCTCAGCTGACGCATGACAGGCTGATATTTACACATATCGCCACACCAAAAACCGGCGAAATATCTGGGCACTATCATCCCAAGGCAACGATCAATCTACGTGGGCGGGCTGTAACGCGCCCAGCGTTTCTTTATGACGAATGCCACCTCATGTTACCGTCATTCGGCACCTATACGGGCGGGCTAAAAACAACAGACCCGGCTTTGAGCCAACTATTCACAAAAACGGCGCGGGCCATTTTAACAGGACCCACGCCGATTGAAATTCCGATGCCGCGTTAGATAATTACGCGGTAAGGCCCTCTGGCTCCGCAAGGCCATTCGCGCGACAGCACGCCGTAACCGTATTGGCCAACAAACAGGCAATTGTCATGGGGCCAACGCCGCCCGGAACCGGCGTGATAGCACCGGCCACTTCGGCACAACTGGCGTAATCAACGTCGCCCACAAGGCGGGTTTTACCCTCACCTTTTTCAGGCGCGTCAATTCGGTTAATGCCCACATCGATCACAGTCGCACCTTGCTTGATCCAATCGCCAGGCACCATCTCAGGACGCCCGACTGCAGCAACAACAATATCAGCCGCCCGCACAACATCAGCCAAATCTTTCGTGCGCGAATGTGCAATGGTCACCGTGGCGCTGTCATGCAGCAAAAGTTGGGCCATCGGTTTGCCCACGATATTGGAACGTCCGATCACCACAGCATTCATCCCACTGATCGAGCCATGATGATCCCGCAGCATCATCAAACAACCAAGCGGCGTACAAGGCACCATTGATTTTTGCCCAGTCCCGAGCAGCCCAACATTAGAAATGTGGAAGCCGTCGACGTCCTTGGCAGGAGAAATCGAGTTGATAATAAGGTCTTCATCCAAATGCTTTGGCAGCGGCAGCTGACACAAAATGCCGTGTACCGCAGGATCGTTGTTTAGCTTTTCAATCAGAGCAAGCAGGTCTTCTTCCGAAGTATTCACGTCAAGCTTGTGTACAAAACTATTCATGCCAACTTCGACAGTCATCTTACCTTTGGAGCGCACATAGACTTGGCTTGCCGGATCTTCGCCCACCAGCACAACCGCAAGGCCAGGTGTAATGCCGTTTTCGTCTTTCAGGCGTGTGACGTGATCGGCCACTTTGGCACGTACGCGCGCTGCAAATTCTTTACCGTCAATAACTGTAGCAGTCATTTTTCATCTCTTCTTTTGTTTTCAAATATCCTCACCGAAGGTCAAAGCGCGCTTGGCTCAATGCCGCGCGCGCTTTGGTTTCAATCAGAATAGGCCTTCGATTTGGCCGTCATCATTCAGGTGGATATTTTCTGCAGACGGAACGCGCGGCAAACCTGGCATGGTCATGATTTCACCGCAAACAACCACAACAAAACCTGCACCGGCGCTCAGGCGTACTTCACGCACCGGCACCGAGTGACCAACGGGCGCACCGCGCAGGTTCGGGTCCGTGCTGAACGAGTATTGCGTCTTGGCCATACAGATCGGCAAGTGCCCATAGCCCTGCTCTTCCCAAAGTTTCAACTGATCGCGAATTTTCTGATCCGCCAGAACTTCGTCAGCGCGGTAGATTGTCTTGGCGATTGTGTTGATTTTCTCCATCAACGACATGTCATCTGGATAAATCGGGGCAAACTGGGCTGCCCCACTTTCGGCAATCTCGGCCACACGTTTTGCCAAAGCCTCAGAGCCTTCAGAGCCCAATTCCCAGTGCCGTGAAAGAATAGCTTCGGACCCCTGGGTCGCAACGTAATCCTTAACTGCCTGAACCTCGGCGTCCGTGTCCGTAACGAAATGGTTGATCGCAACAACCACAGGCACGCCGAATGATTTGAGGTTGCCAATGTGGCGCCCAAGGTTCGCACAGCCTTCTTTCACCGCATCAACGTTTTCAGCGCCAAGGTCCGCTTTCGCTATGCCACCGTTCATTTTCATTGCCCGCACAGTTGCAACCAAAACAACGCAGTCTGGTGCAAGGCCAGCTTTGCGGCACTTGATGTTCATGAATTTTTCGGCGCCAAGGTCCGCGCCAAATCCTGCTTCGGTCACAACAAAATCTGCAATTTTGAGCGCAGTGTTCGTAGCAATCACAGAGTTACAGCCGTGTGCAATATTGGCAAACGGACCGCCATGTACAAACGCAGGGTTATTCTCAAGTGTCTGAACAAGGTTAGGCTGCATCGCATCTTTCAGAAGTACGGTCATAGCACCATCGGCCTTGATATCGCGGCAAAACACAGGGGTACGGTCACGGCGGTAAGCCACGATCATGTCGCCAAGACGCTGCTGCAAGTCCTTGAGGTTGTTGGCTAGGCACAAGATCGCCATAACTTCGGATGCAACCGTAATGTCAAAACCAGCTTCACGCGGAAAGCCGTTTGCCACGCCGCCCAACGAAGCGGTGATCTGGCGGAGGGCGCGATCATTCATGTCTACAACGCGCTTCCACTGAACACGGCGGATATCGATTTCCTGCTCGTTGCCCCAATAAATGTGGTTGTCGATCATTGCAGAAAGCAGTGAGTGCGCCGAGGTAATCGCGTGGAAGTCACCGGTAAAGTGCAGATTCATGTCTTCCATCGGGACGATTTGCGCGTAACCACCACCCGCAGCGCCGCCCTTCATGCCGAAGTTCGGCCCAAGCGATGCTTCACGGATACAAACAGCCGCTTTTTTGCCAATGCGGTTCAGACCATCCCCAAGGCCCACGGTTGTTGTGGTTTTGCCTTCGCCCGCCGGAGTTGGGTTGATTGCAGTCACAAGGATCAGTTTACCACTCTCGTTACCTTGAACGGAGTCGATGAATTTCTGGCTGACCTTGGCTTTATCGTGGCCGTAGGGAAGCAGATCATCAGAACCAATGCCCAGTTTTGCGCCAATCTCTTGGATCGGCTTCTTCTTCGCTTCGCGCGCAATTTCGATGTCGGTCTTATATGCCATGGCGCAGGGTTCCCTATTGATGTCCACGTTTCGTTGAGTCGTTGGTAGAGCCATCATTTGAAATCACGCCCGTCGATTCCGACAATTTTCGGCGCGTCACCGTCCACCGCCGTATACGAAGTTTCCGATTTGCATCATTCTCAGCTGGAGCAGTCACCTGTCCAAAAAGAAAAAGCCCCGCCGAAATCATCGACGGGGCTTTCAAAATTAGCACATAAAGCTGGCCTAAGTCGGCTCGGGCAAGCCACCTTCATCGCCAGATGACGGCTTGCGGCGCTTGGCTTTTGGCACCGCTGTGACAGATGGCGCAGAACCGTCGTCCTTGTCATCCTCATCATTGCTCAGATGTGGTGGCTCGCCGCGCATCACACGCTTGATTTCTTCGCCAGTGAGCGTTTCGTACTCCAACAGCCCTTGAGCAAGGCGCTCAAACTCTTCGGATTTTTCCCGAATAATCTCAGCCGCTTTATCGTAGCCGCGTTGGATAAATCCGCGCACTTCTTCCTCAATCAACTCTTTGGTGTTGGCCGAGACTGAGAAACCAGCAGTGTTGCCAGAGTATCCTTCAGCAGCTTCTGCATAGTCGATGTTGCCAACTTTGTCAGACATGCCCCACCGCAGCACCATTGCACGGGCGAGTTGGCTAGCCTGCTGAATGTCGCCAGCAGGTCCGTTTGACACAGCATCCTCACCATATTTAAAGATTTCGGCCGCTTTGCCGGCCATAGTCATGGCAAGGCGCTGGTGGCATTCATCTTTAAACATGTTCAGACGGTCCATTTCCGGTAAGCTCATAACCATGCCCAAAGCACCGCCGCGCGGAATAATTGTTGCCTTATAAACAGGATCACACTTCGGCAGACTGATACCAACGATGGCGTGACCTGCTTCATGGTATGCGGTCATTTCTTTTTGCTCGGCTGTCATGACCATGCTGCGGCGCTCTGCACCCATCATGACTTTGTCCTTAGCCGATTCAAAATCTTCCATCGTAACAAAACGGCGTCCAACACGCGCTGCCATCAAAGCAGACTCGTTCACAAGGTTCGCCAGATCCGCTCCCGAAAAACCAGGCGTGCCGCGTGCTATAATGCGCAAGTCAACATCAGGGCTAAGCGGTGTTTTGCGTGCGTGTACACCCAAAATTTTCTCACGACCTTTGATATCTGGGTTAGGCACAGTGACTTGACGATCAAAACGACCAGGACGCAACAACGCCGGATCAAGCACGTCGCGACGGTTTGTAGCCGCAACAATGATAACGCCTTCGTTTGCTTCAAAGCCGTCCATCTCAACCAACAGTTGGTTCAGCGTTTGCTCACGTTCGTCGTTACCGCCGCCGTATCCAGAACCACGCGCGCGGCCGACTGCGTCAATTTCGTCGATGAACACAATGCAAGGCGCGTTCTTTTTAGCATCCGCAAACATGTCACGGACACGCGACGCGCCAACACCTACAAACATCTCAACGAAGTCCGACCCCGAAATAGTAAAGAAGGGTACACCAGCCTCACCCGCGATTGCACGTGCGAGAAGGGTTTTACCCGTACCCGGGGGGCCAACAAGAAGCGCCCCTTTGGGGATTTTACCACCCAAGCGGCTGAATTTCTGTGGGTTACGCAAGAACTCAACAATCTCTTCGAGCTCTTCTTTAGCTTCATCGATACCGGCAACGTCATCAAACGTTACACGACCATGTTTTTCTGTCAGCAACTTGGCCTTAGATTTCCCAAAGCCCATCGCCCCGCCTTTGCCGCCACCTTGCATACGCTGCATGAAGAAAATCCACACACCGATCAGCAACAAGATTGGCAATAGATTAAAGAGCAGCGCTTGGAAGCCACTGGTTTCTTGTGATTTTGCCTCAAACGGAATGTCGCTGGCCAACAAAAGATCAGTCACTTCCGCGTCGCGCGGCATGATCGTTGTGTAATCACGGCCATCGGTCCCACGGTAAGTGACCCGTTCACCGTCAACGCGGGCATTGGCCACTTCGTTACCTTCAATGGCGTCTACAAACTGAGAATAGCTAACTTCAGAGCTGTTTGCCGTGCTTTGGCCGCCTCCAACAAGTTGGAATAGGGCCAGCACAAGCAGGCCAAGAACGATCCAAAAGGCGAAATTTCGCGCGTTACCCAAGGGAGGTCTCCTCAATGTGGGGAATCGCATCACCCCCTAAAGGGCGTGCATAACTGTTAGCTTTTAAAATAGAGACTACATCCCCAACTTCAATGCGTTAAAAGGGAACTGATATAAGATGTCGCGCATTTTGCGCTCCATGCGGCATTAAATGAGGCCAAAGGAGCGGCAATTAGCCGGTCTGCGCGCCAAACAGATGGTGACGCCATCAATGAACGGCGCGGCAATCCTGCGGCGCGCCAGTCCGGCAATTGGCCCAAGCCTTCTTCACCCAACGCGCGCACCTCATCGCCCAACTCGGCTGGGCCAGCAAGCTGCCAGCGGCCATCCCACAGCGCGCTCGGTTGGGCGGTTGCATCCCAAACCGCGTTAAATTCACGGCCAATGCGAATATCTGCTGCACCGGCCGTAATCAGACAGCCGTGAAGCGTTTTGGTCTGTCGCATATCGATCGCCTGCGCGACCTCCACCAAGGCATCATGGCGCGGTGTGTAATCCGCACTGGCCACCCATTGAAGAGCACCGTTCAAAAGGCGGCGCTGCAATTCAGGATGCGCAATAGAGAACCGTTTGGCGTCAATGATGACGTCGCCTGCTTCCTCGTGTGTGATCCGGTCAGCAAGCTCATAGACGGCCTGCCCCAAGGCGGACCGCTCAGCACGCAACTTAGCAGCGACACTGCCCAGCACATCTGACGTGATCCCCATTTCACCCAAATTCTCAAGCAGCTGGCGTGCCTTTACGCGGTCAAATGCATCATTGTCATTGGACGGATCATCAACCCACGCGACACCCATTTCATGCAAGTAGTGCCGTAGGTCGGCACGGCCCACGTCCAACAGCGGTCGATCAAAGCGCATCCCATTTTTGTCCGCACGTGCGGCCATGGCCGCCAGACCATCAACACCAGACTTACGGGCCAGCCGCATCAGGAATGTCTCCGCCACATCATCGCGGGTATGTCCAAGTGTCACAAAATCAACACCGCGCTTTTTACCCCAACGCGCCAAAAGGCCATAGCGCGCACGGCGCGCTTCGTCTTGGACATTGCCACTGCCGTTCCATGCGGCCCAACGCAGCGTATCATGTGGAATATTGAGGGCCGCACAAATGCGGCCAACATAGGCGGCCTCCTCAGCCGCCTCTTTTCGCAAACCATGATCGACCGTGGCCGCAACAATCTTTGCACGCCCCCAGTCGTTCAACAGATGCAGCAGAGCAAGGCTGTCAGACCCGCCAGATACCGCCACACCAATTAACGCGGGCGGTTCCCAGCCATACAGCTGATCCAGTTTGTCGATCAAAACAGCCGTTGAAACCACGCCCTATTCGCAGCCCATGTTCAAACGAGCAGCCGCCGCTTGGGCAGCTTCGGGGGCGGATGTAAAACGGCTGGTGACCTCACCCAAGGTAACACAGGCTTCAGATTTCTGGCCCAAATCCGCAAGGGATGTGCCAAGCCTATACAGCGAAGGGGCGGCCTCAGGACCACTTGGCGCACCAGAAAACGCATCAAGATAGGCACGCGCAGCCGGCGCCATATCACCTAGTCCCGCAAGTGCATCACCGCGCAACAAATTCGCACGGGTCGCTAGCGGGCCGCCTGGGTAGGTCTCGGTAAAGGTCGAAAACTGGTCCGCGGCGCCGCGAAAGTCACCTGAGATGAGCGCCGCCTCAGCCCGCTCAAAATCTGTCCGCTCGCCAATAGCCAGCGAAACGTCATTTTGCTCTGGTACCACCACATTCGTAGCAGGCCCCACAACTTCAACGCCGCCTAACACGGCAGTCGTCCCGATGGTGGCGATGTCACAGGCGGGATCCAGATCGCAAATCCGGAAATTCAAATCATCTAGGCGGTTTGTTCCATCACGCACCACCGAATTGATGCGAATGTCCAGTTGCTCGGTCTTTGCAGTCAACTGCGACACTGTCGCCTCAAGGGTTTCAATGCGCGCAAGGGTAGAAACATCTCCCGCAAGCGGATTGGTGCTACCAGTGGCGGATAATTCGGCGCGCAGGCTGTTGATTTCGGCGGCGAGTCGGGACAGATCAGCCCGCACATCCCCCAAAGTTTCCGCGCTCAGTGCTGCCCCAAAAGGCAGCAGCACGGCACATATTGCAACAACCCGCAGCGCCCGCATCAGCTTGTGCCTGATCCAGACAAGATGGTAACCGCACGGCGGTTTTGCGCATAACAACTCTCGGTCGAACACGCGGCGATCGGGCGTTCCTTGCCATATGTCAGCGTACGCAGGCGCGTGCCCGCGATACCTTGGCTGACCAGATACTCACGCACCGCATTAGAGCGCCGCGCGCCAAGGGCCAAGTTATACTCACGCGTGCCCTGCTCATCCGCGTGACCTTCGATCACGGCAATAACTGCAGGGTTGGCGCGCAGCCAAGCCACCTGACCATCCAGAATAGAGCGACCCGAGGCGTTCAACGTGCTTTGGTCCACATCAAACAGAATTTTGTTGCCGACGGTTTCATTGAAATAGCCGACAGATGCGGGATCAAGTTCGCTGACACCCACCCCACCGTTGGCACCGAAAGCGCCATTTCCACTGCCGCCAATACCGCCGCCGGAGCCGAATAGGGTGCCGTTACTACAGGCGGCCAATGACATGCCCGCGATAAGCAGTGCTGATTTTGTCAACGTCTTCATGAATGATGTCCTGTCTTAGATGAACTGCGATTATTGTTGTTGTTTGTCGTCAAATTAGCACATCAGCGCTGCAAAGGCGACCATGAAGGATCTGATGCCGCCGTTTGAGTGCGCACTTTTGCGAGATTACGCCCCGAAATATCCACTGAATAAAGCGCAGGCGCGCCATTGACCCCTTGGGTTTCACGGGTAAACATGATGACCCGACCGTTGGGCGACCACGTTGGGCCCTCATCAAGGAAAGACGCCGTCAAAAGCCGCTCCTCAGAGCCATCCGTGCGCATCACGCCAATATGAAACCGGCCGCGATTTTGCTTCGTAAACGCAATCAAATCACCCTTCGGCGACCAAACTGGCGTGCCGTAGCGTCCCGCGCCTGTGCTAATGCGGCGCGCCTCACCACCCGTTGCAGGCATAATATACAGCTGCGGCGAACCTGAGCGATCGCTTTCAAACACAATGCTGCGCCCATCCGGTGAGTAACTTGGGGCCGTTTCAATAGCAGGGGTCGACGTCAGTCGTGTACGCGCATTGGTGCGCACATCAAGCGTGTAAAGATCCGTGTTACCCCCAGTTGTGAGGGAGAACACCACAGTCCGTCCGTCAGGCGCAAAACGCGGCGCAAAACTCATTGAGCCGTCGGGAACATCAAGCGCGCGCTGCGAAACACGGCCAACGTCCAACACGTAGATGCGCGGGAAGCCTGTCTCGTAGCTGGTGTAGAGCACCCGTTCACCGTCAGGTGAAAAACGCGGTGCAAGCACAATGGCGCTACTATCCGTCAGATATTGAACGTTTGCGCCGTCAAAATCCATAATCCCAAGGCGTTTAGCGCGGGTCTCTTTTGGGCCAGTTTCGCCAACAAAAACAACGCGACTGTCAAAATAAGGGCCTTCGCCTGTGATGCGTGCATAAACCTCGTCGGCCACTTTATGAGCCATCCGGCGCCAGCTATCAGTGGTGCCGACGAACTGAAGACCTTGGCCCAACTCGGACCCGGCGAATACATCATACAGACGGAATTTAACGGTCACGCGGCCATTGCCACTTACTGCAACAGCACCGGTGATCAGCGCTTGGGCATTGATCGCGCGCCAATCGGGGTATTGTACCGGCGCACCAAAGGCGCTGATTTGGCTGATGAACACTTCCGGCTGGATTTGGCGGAACAACCCAGTGCCGCGCAAATCATCTGCGACCAGACCACTGATTTGCTGAGCCATCTCACCCGCGTTGGATGTCTCGGAAATAAAAGTTGGCAAGGCAAAAGGCAGCGGCTCAATGACGCCGTCCGTAATCTCAAGCCGTAGGGGCTGTGCCATGCTTGTGCTGGGGGCGATGCAACCAAAGGTCGCGGACGCTGCAAACAAAATAGCACCAATAAACTCCCTCATAAACCTATCCCTCATTCATTACTTCAGGCGCAGGCCTGACGGGTTAAAGGTAATCTCAATGTCTTTCCATTGATCGTATTTGTCATCAGGCAAATCAAAGCCCTGTGCCCCTGCGCGGAAAATCGCACTTCGCGCTGCACGGTATGCAATCTGATTCAGATCAGCACTTCCCGAGCCGCTGATCAACTCCTCAGAGCCTGAAATTGGACGCCGGTCTTCCCCCACCGCAAAGCGCACAGTGATTATGACTTGGTCGCTAATCACGCGCGGCGGGACAGCCCATTTATTCTGTATCTGACCAACAAGTGACTGACGCTCGCCCTGGGTCATCGGTGGACCAACCGGCGCATCGCTTGCAGGGGCAGCATCTGCCGTTTCAGCAGTTTGCGTAGCCGGATCGGCCTTGGACGCCACCCCAGACTGGGCCGCCTCCACTGGTGCCACAGGCCTATTTGGACGCGCGGGTGGGCGGATTGAACGGGTTGGTGTGCCACCTGCTTCTTCTGCTTCCGTCACGACTTCAGGCGCAGCCTCTTCCGGAGCCGTTGCTTGCTGAGCGTCGCTTTGGGTGCTTGGCAGCTCATCAGGATTATTCGTTTCTACAACCGCTTCTTGGGTTTGATCCGCGATGGTCGCATCAAGTGGCGGCGGGGCAACCGCTTGGGGTGCAATACGTGGCGCGGGCCGTGCTTTGGGGCGCTTGGACGCATCAATAACGGCACTCACTTGTGGCTCAGGCGGGGGCGCTGGCGGCGTGGGTTCTTCGGGTGCCTCGTCGATCACATCCGTCTGTGGCAATGGGGCAATCTGGCTCACATCGGGCGAGGCATCAGGCGGCGGTGTTGGGCGCACAGGCTCAGGCGTTTGAGGCCGCACTGGTTCAGGCACAGGCTGCGGAGCAGGCTCAGGCGTGGGTTCAAGAGGCGGCGCAACAACAGCTTCCGGTGCCGTAATCTGCGTCGGCATTTCAGGAGGTGTTTGATTTGTGAGCGCGTCAAACTCAGCCGAGGAAATCACGCTTACCTCCACATCCTCAAAAGGCGGCGGGTCAGCGGAAAAGATCGGCCCCACAAGAAGGTAGCCGATAAGGCCCGCATGACCCACTCCGGATATGATGTAGCCCGTGCGCATCAGGCGTGCCTACTGCTCCTGCACCGGCGTCACACCATCAAGCGTGGGACCACCAATGTCTGTCACAAGGCCAATGTTTGAAAAGCCACCCGCATTCAAAGCACCCATGATTTCTGCAACACTTGCATATGTATTCGCCCCGTCCGCACGCAGGAAGATTTTATCATCACTTCGCTCGGTGGCGATGGCTTGCAAGCGCCCAATCAGTGCTTCGCGTTCAACTTCGGTTTCTTGGATCATCACAACGCCATCAACGGTCAGCGTCACCGTCAGTGGCTCTTCGTTGTCCGATGAAAGCGCTGTTGCCGCGGTTTTGGGCAACTCAACAGGCACCCCAACCGTCAGCAAAGGTGCCGCGACCATGAAGATGATCAACAGGACCAACATTACGTCAACAAAAGGCGTTACGTTGATTTCGGCCATCGGCTGTGCACGACCGCGGCGGCGGCCGCGACCACCCCCGCCGGCTTTTTTGATTGTTCCCGCACCCATGGCTTAGCCGTCCAACTGGCGCGACAAAATCGTGGCAAACTCGTCAGAGAACGCCTCGTAATTGCCAACAATTCGGTCACTGTCTGCGCTAAGCTTGTTGTAATAAATAACCGCAGGGATCGCCGCGAGGAGGCCCAGACCTGTCGCCAAAAGCGCCTCGGCAATACCAGGGGCTACAACTGCAAGGTTGGTATTTTGCTGTTCTGCGATCTCGATAAAGGCATTCATGATACCCCAAACGGTTCCAAACAACCCGATGAAGGGTGATGCGGAACCAACAGTGGCCAATACGGTCAGGCCCTTTTGCAGTTCTTCGGCTTCACGGTTGATTGCCACATCCATGGCACGATCAATGCGGCTGGTAGCACCCGCGATCAAATCACCATCCGTTCGGTGAGACCTGCGCCATTCAAGCATGCCTGAGGCGAAAATCTTTTCTGATGCGCCGTCTGGCGCGGGTCCGATCTCATCGAACAAACCATCAAGCGGGGCGCCAGACCAAAAAGCCTGATCAAATTTCGCGGCCTCTACGCGGGCTTTGCGGTACTGGATTGTCTTTTGAAAGATAATCGACCACGCCCAGAAACTGGCGATGATCAGGATGATCATGACGAGTTTTACGGTGATCGTTGCGCGCGCGAATAGCGCCCACATTGAGAAATCTGCTGCGTGTTCCATGTGGCCTGCTCATGTACTGCGGGTCTCTTTGTGTACCCAATTGCATACATAATAGGCGATGTTTCATTTAATTACTACGCTGAGCATGCACAGGCGCGATTTAATGCAACTTTCGGCGAATATTTGCTGGCAGACGCGCAGGTGCCCCCGCCTCATTGATCGCCACAATGGTCACAAGCGCCGTAAACAACAGATCCCCGTCGCGCCGCACATCCTGGCGAAACACCAAGCGGACACCGGTTATTGTTTCAATCGTAGTCTCAACGCTCAGCATATCGTCAAATTTTGCAGAAACAAGATAATCCGCATCTACGTGACGGACCGCAAAAACGATGCCCTCGTTCTCTTTAAGCTGGCTCTGGTCCACCCCAAGCTCACGAACAAACTCGGTGCGACCGCGCTCAATAAATTTTAGGTAATTAGCGTAGTACACAATACCCGCCATGTCGGTATCTTCGTAGTAAACACGAATGGGCAAACGGTGTGTCATTGGACCTGACCTGCCGCCGTTAGCCGCGCGAAAAGGCGTAAAGCATGGGACGGATCGCGCGATGCAGCCGGCAGCACAGGATCATAAGCGGCGCGGATCAGCTGCCCCACTTGCGGCTTCAGGATCACCCCCCCATCGGGCACAATCGCCAAGGGAGAACTGCCAACAAATGCCTGATCAGACCAAAGCACAATCATCTGCGCCATCTGGCTCAGCGCAATTGTATCTGCCGGTGTGTCCGCAAGGACTTGATCCATCCGCAAAAAGACAAAACACGCCTTGATGCCACCATCATCATCAAAGCGGAAAATGCGATACTGATTGGCGTCAGCCGATTTGAGGCGTTCTACAAGCGGGACCAGATCAGGAACCAATCGTTCAAGGTGCGGCACCTCGGTAAGTTCAGCCCAATCAGAGCAGAAAAAGACCATGAGGTTCGCCCCAATCTCTGGGTCGACTTCCGCCATCTTGTGTCCCGCAAGGCTAACGACAGCTTCGCACGCGCCCTTAAACACCCCCAAAGTCGCCTCATCCACACCAAAGATGACAGGGGTAATGGCCCTGCCCCAACGGGCAAAAACATAAGCTTCATCAGAACGGGTAAAGCAAGTCTCTACGTCTTTTGCGGTGTATGTTTCTTGATCATGCATCTGTGAACCCTGCGCCGTTATTCAAAAAGGCCGCCCTGTTTCTTGGGTGCGGCCAGCCCCAAATGATCCCATGCCTTTTGTGCCAACATCCGGCCGCGTGGGGTGCGCTGTATCAAGCCTTGCTGCAGCAGGTAAGGCTCAATCACTTCTTCAAGCGCATCACGGCTTTCAGATAAAGCAGCGGCCATTGTCTCGATGCCAACGGGCCCGCCCTGATAATTCTCCGCAACAAGGCTCAGATACCTACGGTCCGCGCCATCCAGACCCAATTTATCAACGCCCAAACGGGTCAACGCATTATCCGCAAGGGCACGGCTGATCTGGCCGTTGCCTTCCACAAGCGCAAAGTCCACAACACGGCGCAGCAATCTGCCCGCAATGCGCGGAGTACCGCGCGCACGTTTTGCAATTTCGCGAATGCCCTCATCATCGGCGGTGACGCCCAAAAGACGCGCACCGCGGGCGACAATCTCATGCAGCTCATCGGTGGTGTAGAACTGTAGTCGCGTCGGAATGCCAAAGCGGTCACGCAGCGGCGTTGTCAAAAGACCAAGACGGGTGGTCGCCCCAACAAGCGTGAAGGGCTGCAATTCAATCCGCACCGTGCGCGCGGCAGGGCCTTCGCCAATCACCAGATCAAGTTCAAAATCCTCAAGCGCAGGGTAGAGCACTTCTTCAACAACGGGGTTCAGTCGGTGAATTTCATCGATGAACAGCACATCGCGTGCCTCAAGGTTTGTCAAAATCGCCGCCAGATCACCCGCTTTGGCCAGTACAGGCCCGGATGTCATGCGAAAATTCACCCCAAGCTCACGGGCCATAATTTGTGCAAGCGTTGTTTTGCCCAAACCCGGTGGACCGTGAAACAATGTGTGGTCCATCGCCTGTTCACGTTGACGCGCAGACTGGATGAAAACCTTGAGGTTCGCGCGCGCCTCTGCCTGACCGATGAACTCATCAAGACCTTGCGGACGCAACGCGCGATCATTGTCTTCGGCAAGCCGCTCGGGGCGCAATGTGGGATCACTTTCCATGGGCCTTCCTTAGCCCTTCGGCGCCAGAAGTTTCAACGCCGCTTTGATCAACGCACCTGTATCTTGCGCACCTTGATCACTGGCTTGCGCCACGGCCGATGCAGCGTCCTGCGGCGCGTAACCCAAATTACCAAGCGCAGAGAGCGCCTCGGACTGGGTCGACATACTGGCTACTTGCGGCGCGTTTTGTGCGCCCGCGTCGTCACCGTCATCAATCACGTCATCCGCAACTGCTGTTGTCTGGCCCAGCGCGTCATGCACGCTACCGCCCATCGCCATAATCGCAGGAGCTTTGTCTTTCAGATCAATCACAACTTTTTGCGCCGTCTTAGGACCAATGCCCTTGGCGGCTTTCACGCTGTTCCAATCCCCCATAGCAATGGCGCGGCTGAGCCCCGCTTCGCCAAGTGTGCCCATAATCGCCATCGCAGCCTTTGCGCCAACCCCTTGGACAGACATCAAAAGTCGGTGCCACTCTTTTTCGGCAAGAGTGGTAAACCCGAAAAGTTGCAGCAGATCCTCACGCACCAAAAGATCCGTATAAAGTGCGGCGGCCTCACCGACATTAGGCATTGAGGCAAGCGTACGCTCGTTACAATACACAACATATCCAACCCCACCGACCATAAGCATAACGTGATCTGAACTGCGGTATTCCAGACGTCCTTGAAGTTTGCCAATCATCCCGCGGCCCTCATTTCTTGTGCTTTCAGGGCTTTTTCTAAGCCCGTGCCAACGCCGCGCTGATGGGCGTGACAAATGGCGATTGCCAAGGCATCAGCAGCATCCGGTCCGTCAAACACCACACCAGGCAACTGCATTTTGACCATGTGCTGTACTTGTTCTTTGGCAGCGTGCCCCACACCAACTACAGTCTTCTTGACCGCATTGGGAGCGTATTCACCAATTGTAAGGCCCGCCTGTGCCGGCACCAGCATCGCGATTCCCCGCGCCTGCCCAAGCTTCAGCGTGGCGACACCGTCTTTGTTGACGAACGTCTGCTCAACCGCTGCTGCATCGGGGGCGTGCTGTGCGATCACATCGGTCAGCCCAGTGTGCAGCGCCAAAAGGCGCGCGCCCAAATCACCAGTTTTCGTTTTGATGATGCCATTCGCGACATGACGCAGACGCGGACCCGCCATTTCGATGACCCCCCACCCCATATTGGCCAAGCCAGGATCGATTCCCAGTATCCGCATAGTCGGCTGCCTGCTGTTATATTTATGCGCTCCAGCAGTAGCACGAAACGCGAACATTTGCCAAACAGAAACAAATTTCGGCGTATTTCGGAAATTGTTACAAGACACCCACGGTTTTCGTGATCTGCGACATTCTGAATACCTGTGGATAATTTGGCCCAAATACGACATTTCAGGTGCAAATCGGGGCAGGTTTGGCCTGCTAATTGCTCAATAACGACAGGCTATTTGTCCATTTTCGACATATGCATTCCGATCATAGCTGCAATGCAGAAATACTCACTATGCGGAAATATCTTTCCCTCCTAAATGAGCGCCATCACGAACCCACAAACGCATAATTTTTGTGCTGTAAAGGAATACGATCATGGCCGTTATCGAAACATCCCGCTTCGCACCCGCAGCAAGCACATTCACAGTAGCCGCTCCGTTCATTGCGACTTTCGCGAAAGCGAAGTCTTGGAATGATGCGCGCCAGACACGCAAAGCTCTCAAGCAGCTGTCTGCACGTGAATTGGAAGATGTTGGCCTGACATATGCAGACGTAGACGCGCTCTAAACCCTCAGGCGTGTCTCGAGCGAAAGCCGCACAGCCCTTTGGCCGCGCGGCTTTTTTTATGCTTGATGGCTGCAGAAAAGGGCGCCGCTTTAGACAAACGCCTGCAGATATTGAGCGATCCAAATGGTCAGGCTATCCGCTTGCATCATCCACGCTGCGAAGCCCCCCAAACCACCTGATGATTGTAAGCCCTCAACGTGTTCAAGATACGCTGTAGGACCGTTTATTGTGTAAGCAAACGCCCTAAATAACCAAAACGCAGCCGCAGCCAAAGGCACCAAGTGCCACGGAAAACCGCCGCGCGCCGGTGCGCGGCCCAGCACCATACCATCGTGATTTACAGACTGTGTGCGATAATACCCTGCGCGACGTTGCTGCTTTGCCAATCGCTTCATTTTCGACTTAAACTTTTGCCGATCAGACATACCATTGCCCTCAGTTACTAATTCGTTACTGAGGGCAGTTTAATACAATTTTAGGATAATTACTCCGTTTTTCTTATGCCAAAGTTAATTGCGGGTCAGCGTGAGCGTGGTCCAGTCACCGATACTGCTGCGTTTGCGCAGTGCAAAACCCGCACTGCTGTAGCAAGTCTGCACCTCATCGGCCTGCTCATTCAGAATACCGGACAAGATGATATGCCCGCCTTGCGCACATGCGCCGGCCATATCATCGGCAAGCATCAACAACGGCCCTTTTAAGATATTGGCAAAGATTAGATCGAACGGCGCGGCACCCTGTAAGGTCGGGTGATCAAAACCCGCCGCCTCAACACAAGTGATACGCCCATCCAGATCATTGGCCTTTGCATTGGCAAGCGCCACTTCTACCGCAACCTCATCAATATCGCTGGCCAGAACCGTTTGTGGCCACACTTTTGCAGCCGCCATCGCCAAAACGGCCGTCCCGCAGCCAATGTCAGCAACGTTCTGGCCAACAAAACCTGCGTCAATCAACTCATCAAGGGCGATCAAACAGCCGAGCGTCGTGCCATGGTGCCCCGTTCCAAAGGCCATTGCGGCCTCAATCAACAACGGGATTTTACCCTCAGGCAAGCTGTCCGCGTCATGACTGCCATAGACAACAAAGCGGCCCGCCTCTACCGGCGGCAACTCGCGGCGCACATGGGCGACCCAATCGGTTTCCGGCACCTCAGAGACAACAAAATCCTTCGCTCCGTTCATGGCCGCCAAAAGTGCAAGGCCAGCGGCACCAGGTGCTTCAATGAAATAACCACCCACTTCCCAAACGCCCGAACCGTCTTCGACCTCAAAAACACCCACGCCTGTGGGCTCTGGCGTCAGCGTCTCAAGCGCCTCGCCCAAAGCCTCGGCCTGCGCTTTGTTGTTCAACGTGGTTAACGCGGTCCATGTCATCATCGGTTCGATCTCCTTTTGGGCGCGCAAATGGCAAGCCGCAGTGTTTTGGATTCATTCGAAAGGGTCGTTTTCATAGCCGACGCCCGCCAGATACAGCCCGTGCGGTGCGCTTACAGGCCCGCAAGCAGACCGCGCGCATGCCTCAAGCCTGCGTTTGACATCGGATGGCTCAAGATGCCCCGCGCCAACGCGCTCAAGTGTGCCGACAAAGCTGCGGACTTGATTATGCAGGAACGACCGCGCGCGCACATCAAAGCGAAACTCTGCACCGCCGGGGTACGGATGTTCGCTTACATCTAAGCGGTCAAGCGTTTTGAACGGCGTCAAGCCTTGGCAAATAGAAGAACGGAACGTGGTGAAATCATGATAGCCCAGCAAATGCTTGGCCCCTTCCTGCATGGCTTCCAGCGACAAAGGCGGCTTCACCTGCCAGACCAGTCCCGCTTCATGCACAATCGGGGCGCGGCGCGATACCATTCTGAAAATGTAGCGCCGCTCAATAGCGGAAAATCGTGCGTGAAACGCCTCGGTCACTTTTGCGCAGCCGATGATGGCAATGGGGTTCGGTTTCAGATGATAATTGATCGCCTCAGACAGCCGAAACGTGTCCCAGTCGCGCTCCATGTCCACATGAGCCACTTGGGCCCACGCGTGAACTCCCGCATCGGTACGGCCTGCGGCGGCAATCTCGTGGGCACTACCGGCGACTTTACCGATGGCCTGCTCAATCATGCCCTGCACCGAAGGCAAATCAACCTGTCGCTGCCAGCCATGATAAGGCGCGCCGTTGTACTCGATTTTCAAGGCATATCTGTGCATGAACTCCAGTTAGCCGCAGATCAGCCCCGTTGCAATCACTGCGCTATCACTGCACCAATTTGACGCCAGAATGAGTGTCCAACGTCTTCGCGCGCTTGCACCAGTGCAGCCGTTACCAGGTCCCACCAAAGTATCACCGCCCACATAGTTTACAGCCACAAGGCCTGCCCCTATAAGCACCTCATGATGTTTCAACCATGCACATTATTGGAATTATATCCCCGGCGCTCTGACCTTATGAGCCGCCGGGCCAAGGCGTTCGAGACCCTCACGCCGCTCTCGCTATTCTATTGAAAATATGACGAAAAAGGACGCTCAATATGTGCGCCGAAACACCCGACTATAAAACCACCCTCAACCTGCCCCGCACAGATTTCCCAATGCGCGCAGGTTTGCCCAAACGCGAGCCTGAATGGCTTGCACGATGGGAAGAACTGGACGTCTATGGCCAGCTGCGCCAAAAATCTGGACGCAAGCCCTTCACGCTTCATGATGGCCCTCCTTATGCAAACGGTCATTTGCACATCGGCCACGCGCTGAACAAGATCCTCAAAGACATGGTCGTTCGCTCCCAACAGATGATGGGTCATGATGCGCGCTACATCCCGGGCTGGGACTGTCACGGCTTGCCGATTGAATGGAAAATCGAAGAGAAATACCGCAAGAAAGGCCGCGATAAAGACGCAGTCGACGTGGTCGAATTCCGCCGTGAATGTCGCGACTTTGCCAAAGGCTGGGTCGACATCCAACGCGAAGAGTTCAAGCGCCTTGGCATCACAGGAAACTGGGAAAATCCATACCTTACAATGGACTATCATGCCGAGCGCGTGATCGCGGAAGAATTCCAAACGTTCTTGATGAACGGCACACTCTATCAGGGTTCAAAGCCTGTGATGTGGTCGCCCGTTGAAAAGACCGCCCTCGCTGAAGCGGAGGTTGAGTACCACGACCGCCAGACAGATGCGATCTGGGTTCCTTTTGCAGTTAAAGGTCAGGCAGACACTTATGTGGTGATCTGGACGACGACTCCGTGGACGATCCCGCAAAACCGTGCGGTCTGTTTTAACCAAACCGTAAGCTATGGTGCGTATAAGGTGACGTCCACGCCAGATGAATGTTGGGCCAAAGCAGGTGCAACATATCTCTTTGCCGATGATCTTGCTGAAAGCACGTTTTCCGCTGCGCGCCTCGATGCTGTAATGTACACCCGCGTCGGGGATGTAAGCGCCGCCGAGCTTGCTGAACTGACCCTAAACCACCCGCTTCATGGTGCCGACGGCGCCGATGGGGAATGGGACTTCGATGTGCCTATGCTGGCCGGTGATCACGTCACGTCCGATGCAGGTACAGGCTTTGTTCACACCGCTCCCAGCCACGGTGATGACGACTATCAAATCGGCCTGAAACACGGCCTTCCAATGACGTTCAACATCTTGGACGACAGTTCGTACCGCGCTGATCTACCGTTCTTCGGCGGTGAGGTCATCCTGCGCCCTAACGGAAAACCGGGCAAAGCGAACCAGAAAGTGATCGAAAAACTGGTCGAGGTTGGCGGCTTGCTGGCCCGCGCGAGGATCACGATCAGCGATGCACACTCTTGGCGGTCCAAAGCACCTGTCATCCGATTGAACCGCCCACAATGGTTTGCCGCGATCGACAAAGCCTGTGATGACGGGATGGACACACACGGCAAAACCATCCGTGAGCGTGCCCTGACCAGCATCGATGAGTTGGTGACATGGACGCCGCAAACGGGCCGCAACCGTCTTTACTCAATGATCGAAGCGCGCCCCGATTGGGTGCTATCACGTCAACGTGCGTGGGGCGTACCGCTAACCTGCTTTGTCAAAACAGGCGCGAAACACGACGATCCAGAGTACCTTCTGCGTAATGCTGACGTAAACGCACGCATCCTTGAAGCTTTCGAAGTTGAGGGCGCTGATGCGTGGTACAAAGACGGCGCGAAAGAGCGGTTCCTGAGTGGCATCGTGAACCCTGATGACTACACCCAAGTGATGGATATCCTTGACGTGTGGTTCGACAGTGGCTCAACCCACGCCTTTACCCTGCGCGACCGTGAAGACGGTTCTGAAGATGGCTTGGCCGATCTCTATCTTGAGGGCACTGACCAACACCGCGGCTGGTTCCACTCATCCATGCTTCAGGCATGTGGTACAAAAGGACGCGCACCTTATCGCGGCGTGCTGACACATGGTTTCACGCTTGATGAAAAAGGCATGAAAATGTCTAAATCCATCGGCAACACAATCGCGCCGGAAGAGGTCACGAAACAATACGGCGCGGACATCTTGCGTCTTTGGGTGGCACAGTCTGATTACACCGCTGACCTGCGCATTGGGCCAGAAATCCTGAAAAACGTGGCCGACAGCTACCGTCGCTTGCGTAACACGATGCGCTTTATGCTTGGCAGCCTTGCGGACTTTGATGCGGCAAAAACCGTAGCGCCCCAAGACATGCCCGAGCTGGAACGCCTTATGTTGCACAAGATCGCCGTGTTGGATGAAACTGTGCGCAACGGCTACGCGAAATACGATTTCCAAGGTGTGTTCCGTGCCATCTTCGACTTTGCGACGCTGGATTTGTCATCGTTCTACTTCGACATCCGCAAAGACGCGCTTTATTGCGACGGTGACACGAACCGCCGGCTCGCGGCATTGACCGTGCTGGATATGCTGTATGGCCGCCTCACAACGTGGCTTGCGCCAATCTTGACTTTCACAATGGAAGAAGTCTGGCTTGAGCGAAACGGCGCAGAAACAAGTGTCCACCTTGTTGACTTTGTGCAAACGCCGGCCGAGTGGCGCGATGACGCGCTGGCTGCAAAGCTCGACAAAATCCGCGCAATCCGCCGCGTCGTAACAGGTGCATTAGAAGGCGAGCGGACGGCGAAAGTCATCGGCTCCTCTCTTGAAGCTGCACCAACGGTCTATCTGTCACCAGAGCTGTTTGCCCTGGTCGATGCGGATAACTTTGCAGACCTGTGCATCACCAGCCAAATCACGGTCGTCGAAGGCGTAGGCCCTGAAGGCGCGTTCACCCTTGATGACGTGGCAGGCGTCGCCGTGAGCTTTGCAAAGGCAGACGGCGAAAAATGTGCGCGCTGCTGGAAGGTGCTACCAGACGTTGGAAGCCACAAGCACGACGGCGTTTGCAGCCGCTGTGACAGCGCCCTTTCATAAATCGATACCGTAGAAATTTTGCGCGTAGGTCTTTGGGCCTGCGCACATTTTTTATGACACATGTTTTTGTCCGCATATGACGCTTAACAAAAACGTTGTTGCCGCGACGTGAATACCGCCAAAACGCAGACTCGGCTCTTGACCCTGCCTGCTACAAAATCAACTGTGATCCAATGTTAGCATACTCCCTCCGCCGCCTATTTCAGTCCTTCATCGTCTTGCTCGTTGTGGGGCTTGTCGCCTTTTCGATGTTTCGCTTTGTAGGCGACCCGATTGACAGTTTGTTGGGCCAAGAACGCACACAAAGCGATATTGAGCGGTTGCGCGGAGAGTTGGGCCTCGATGACCCGTTTATTGTACAATACGGCGCGTTTTTGGGCCGTGCTGTGCAGGGAGATTTTGGGCTGAGTTACCGCCAGGCCCGCCCTGTCGCCGAGATCATCGCCGAACGCGCACCTGCCACCCTTGAGCTTGCCTTGGTGTCCGCCGGATTTGCGATGTTTTTCGGTGTTGTCCTTGGCATTTTCACCGCCATCAGGCGCGACGGTTTCGCCGCCAACGCCATCATGTCGGTCTCATTGATAGGGGTCAGTTTGCCCACATTTTTGATAGGCATTCTGCTTATCTATCTGTTTTCAGTTGAATTGGGGTGGCTGCCAAGCTTTGGGCGCGGTGATGTGGTTGATCTGGGCTGGTGGACGACTGGGTTTGCGACCGGATCAGGCCTTAAGGCACTGATATTACCGTCCATTACCCTTGGGCTTTATCAGATGACATTGATCATGCGGCTAGTTAGGTCCGAGATGCTGGAAGTTCTTCGCGCGGATTACATCCGCTTTGCCCGCGCCCGTGGTATCCGCGAAAAATCAGTCAACTTTCGTCATGCCCTAAAGAACACATTGGTACCCGTGATTACTGTCACCGGCCTGCAACTGGGCAGCATCATCGCCTTTGCGATCATCACTGAGACAGTTTTTCAGTGGCCCGGTGTTGGGCTGCTGTTCATTAACGCTATTCAGTTCGTCGATATACCTGTGATGGCCGCTTACTTAATGCTTATTTCAGTGATGTTTGTGGCAATTAACCTCATCGTCGACCTGCTTTATTTTGCAATTGATCCGCGCCTGCGCGCTGACCGTTCAGGAGGACATTAACGATGGCTAATACGACGCCTACTCCAAAACCGCGCGGACGGCTTGCCCATTGGTGGGACGGCGATTTTGCTTATCAATTCCGCCACTCGCCCGTTGCAATGATCTCTTTCACAGTTGTGATGTTAATGGTGTTGGCAGCGATTTTCGCGCCGTTAATCGCACCATACGACCCCTTTGATCCGGCCTCCCTGAACCTGATGAACGGGTTTTCAAGCCCGATGGAGCCCAACGCATTCACCGGCGAAACCTTTTGGCTGGGTACCGATGATCAGGGCCGCGATGTGTTCTCAACCATCCTTTACGGGCTTCGCATCTCGCTATTTGTGGGCGCGGCAGCGGTTGGCTTTGCAATGGTTCTGGGCATCACTTTGGGCCTTGTCGCCGCATACGTTGGAGGGGGGGTCGAGACCATCATCATGCGGATCGCAGACGTTCAACTGACCTTTCCGGCAATCTTGGTTGCTATGCTGATCTTTGGCGTCGCCAAGGGGATCACCCCCGTCGAATACCGTGATCAAATGGCAATCTGGGTACTGATTGTAGCGATTGGCTTGTCCGATTGGGTCCAATTTGCGCGTGTTGTGCGTGGCGCTACCCTTGTTGAGAAAAACAAAGACTACGTTCAAGCAGCCCGTTTAATTGGCCGCGGCTCCGGCGCAATTATGCTACGCCACATCCTGCCAAACGTGCTGAGCCCTGTACTGGTCATCGCAACCATCTCACTTGCCTTGGCAATTATTGCCGAAGCAACCCTGTCATTTTTGGGCGTAGGCGCACCGCCGACGCAACCATCTCTTGGCACGCTCATCCGTATCGGTCAGGGCTTTTTGTTCTCGGGCGAATGGTGGATTTTGCTGTTCCCTGCTTGTACCCTTCTGGCCCTTGCGCTGGCCGTGAACTTGCTGGGCGATTGGTTGCGCGACGCCCTAAACCCAAAACTGCGCTAAGCCGCGACGTAACTGGTTAACCCCGAGGACCACCCCATGTCTGAAGCTGTCTTATCAATCCGCAATCTCACTGTCGAAATTCCGATACGGGGCGGTATTTTGCGGCCCGTTGATCAGATTAACTATGATATCAATCGCGGTGAAATTTTGGGGATCGTCGGCGAGTCCGGGGCCGGTAAATCAATGGCAGGTAATGCTGTGATTAGCCTGCTGAACCGCCCCGCAAAAATTACGGGCGGCGAGATTTGGCTGAACGGTACGCGCATTGATCAGCTTGAAGGCGAAGATATGCGCAGGTTGCGCGGCAAGCATATTGGTATGGTTTTTCAAGACCCGCTGACCTCGCTTAACCCGCTTTTGCGCATCGGCGATCAGCTAACTGAAACAATGCTCGAGCATCTGGACATCTCGCGCGATGAGGCACGCAAACGCGCAGCTGCGGCCTTGGATGAGGTGGGTATTCCCGCAGCGGCCCAACGCCTTGATAGCTATCCCCATGAGTTTTCCGGTGGCATGCGCCAGCGCGTTGTTATTGCTTTGGCGCTCTGCGCTGAACCGTCGTTGATTATTGCGGATGAGCCGACGACTGCGCTTGATGTTTCGGTACAAGCACAGATCATCGCCCTACTTAAACGGCTGTGTCGTGACCGTGGCACGGCTGTCATGCTGATCACGCATGACATGGGCGTTATAGCAGAAACCGCCGATCGCGTGGCCGTCATGTATGCAGGACGATTGGCCGAATTAGGCAACGTACGCGATGTGGTCACACACCCCGAACACCCCTATACAGACGGGCTAATGGGCTCGACGCCGATGGCCAGCAAAGGCCTAAAGCGCCTACGCCAAATTCCGGGTTCAATGCCGCGGCTAACGGCCATGCCCGAAGGCTGTGCTTTTCATCCGCGCTGTGAATTTGCCCAAGACATTTGCCGTGCAGAACCCCGCCCAAAACTGAATGGGGGGCGGTCTGCCTGCCATTTTCCGATACAACAACCGGCTGAGGAAACAGCGTAATGGCGATGATCCAGGTCAAAAACCTCACCCGCATTTTCGACGTCTCAAAACCGTGGCTCAACCGCGTCATTGAGCGGCTTCCCAAAGCGATGCTCACCGCCGTGTCAGACGTTAGTTTTGATGTTGAAGAACGGACTGTTTATTCGCTTGTTGGCGAAAGCGGCTCCGGCAAATCGACCATCGGCAAAATGGCCGTGGGCCTGTTAAAGCCAACGGATGGCAGCGTGTTGATTAACGACATCAATCTGAGCCGCGAGACAGACGGCGGTAAGCTTGATAAAGCGCGCAGTGACATCCAGATGATTTTTCAGGATCCGTACGCCTCCCTAAATCCGCGATGGCGCGTACGTGAGATCATTAACGAACCTGTCTCCGCCCGTGGCGGCAATGTTGTTGGCCTTGCAGAAAAGCTTCTTGAGCAAGTGGGTCTGTCGTCTTTGGACGCAGATAAGTTTCCCCATGAGTTTTCCGGCGGCCAGCGGCAGCGCATTTGTATCGCCCGCGCCTTGGCGAGTGAGCCAAAGCTGATTGTCTGTGATGAGCCGACCAGTGCGCTGGACGTGTCAGTACAGGCGCAGGTGCTGAACCTGATGTCAGACCTGCAGGAAAACCGTGGCCTGACCTATTTGTTCATCAGTCACGATTTGACTGTGGTTCAGCACATCAGCGACAAAATTGGTGTACTGTACTTAGGCCGTCTTGTGGAAGAAGCCACGCCGGATGAATTGTTTGAGAACCCCAAGCACCCCTACACCCAGATGCTTTTGGCAGCAGCCCCAAAGATGGATGGATTTGGCCGCGAGATTGATCCACCACAAGGTGAAATCCCTGACCCAATCAACCCGCCTACTGGCTGCGCGTTCCATCCGCGTTGTCCGATCGCTAAGGCGCAATGTTCGGCTCAGCGCCCCGAAATGCGTGTGGTCAGAGGTGCGCGTGTGGCCTGCCATTTGGCAGAATAGGCATAAGATCATTCAGTTAGATAGAACACAGGGCCATCTGCTGCGTCAGCATCTGCTTGATCGTGGGTAACCATAATGACGGGCAGCTGACGCGCCCGTGCGGTATCAAACACAAGTTTTCGTATTTGATTACGGCGTTCCGTGTCCAGCCTTGAGAATGCTTCGTCCAGCAACAAGACGCGGGGTTCTGACAATAGCATCCGCATCAATGCAACCCGTGCTTTTTGCCCACCGGACAGGGTTTCTGGATCACGGTCCGCAAATCCCCCTAAGCCAATCTCTGTAAGAGCTTGATCAATGCGCGCGGGCCTATCGGCCCCCCGAACATCCGCACTTAGACCAAAGGCCAGATTTTGCCCAACACTCATGTGTGGAAAGAGCAGATCATCCTGAAACAGAATGCCGACCTGCCGCTGATTAGAGGGCAAAGCGCATAGATCTGCACCATTCAGCAGCACCGCCCCTGTTGCCGTAAAATCAGACGGCAAAGTACCAATAATATAGTTAAGCAAAGTCGACTTGCCTGCACCTGACGGCCCCATAACAGATAGCACCTCACCCGCGAAAACAGTCTGGTCAATCGTGATTAATTCACGGCCATCTTTAGAAATACGGATATTATCAAGGTGCAGTTCGTGGCTCATTGAATGTGTCCTTTGCGGGCGTAGAAATTAGGCATCAGACAGCCCCCGACGGTTACGCCAAATGAGCTGAGGAAGCAAAAGTGCCGCTGCAAACGGCAATATCGCGGCAACAGTTTGGGCCAAGCCGTAAACCCCAATCGCGCGGCGGTCGCCCCCCGCTGCAAGGGCCACGGCTTCGGTTGTTAAGGTCGACAGTCGCCCGCCGCCGACCAAAAGTGTAGGTAGGTACTGACCAACAGAAGCGGCAAACCCAACGGCCACAGCAGTCAAGACAGGCGCCAGTAACATGGGTAAGCGCACACGCCAAAGTACTCCGTTTGCAGAACTACCCAATGCCGCAGCAATCCTGCCGAACCGAACGTCCCAAGCCCGAAACGGATCCGACAAGGACAGAAAAACATAAGGCAGCACAAAGACCAAATGCGCCAGAACAACAGGAAAAAATCCGCTCTTCAACCCAGTGGACAGCATCAGTGTCTGAAGGCCCGGTAAGAACGCGGTCTGGGGCACCATGAGAGGTAGATAGAGCAGAAACACACCTCGCTCTGACATGGTGAAGTTAAAGCGATATTCGGCCTCTAAACATCCCAGCGTCAACAAAACTGCAATGAACGACGCACAAAGTGCAATCAGCAAAGTGGTTATACCGGTATCAAAAATGTTACCCCAGTGCCGTGACCATGAACGCGCACTTAGGCTGTCAGGCAGTACATCAGGGTACGACCAA